>JAHEFH010000029.1 GCA_024640245.1 Paracoccaceae bacterium
GCCAAGGGCGAGGATAAACAGAACCGATGCAGCGATATAGGCCGCTGTGACTAATCCGAAGCTCATTTTGTTTTCCTCACGATTTCTGGAACATTTGCAACATGCGGCGGGTGACCATGAATCCGCCGACCACGTTGATCATCGCCACCAGCACCGACACACTGGCCAGCGCCTTGACGATAAATCCGCCGTCCCCGAGTTGCAGCAACGCACCCAGAATGATGATGCCGGAAATCGCATTCGTGATCGCCATCAGCGGCGTGTGCAGCGAATGGCTGACATTCCAGATGACCTGGAAGCCGACGAAACAAGCCAGGGCGAACACGATGAAGTGCTGCATGAAGCTGGCCGGTGCGTAAGCGCCGATCAGAAGCATCAGCAACCCACCAAGCACCAGCAGACCTGTCTGTTGTTTTCCGGCCTTGAGCATCGCCGCCGCCTCTGCCGCAGCAATCTCTTCGGGCGTCTTCTCGGGCGGTTTCGGCTTGCGTGCGGCAATAGCCTGAACCTTTGGCGGTGGCGGCGGAAAGGTAATCTCGCCTTTGTAAGTAACGGTCGCGCCCCGGATAACGTCGTCGTCCATGTCGTGATTGATCACGCCGTCCTTGTCCGGCGTCAGGTCGGACATCATATGACGGATGTTGGTGGCATAGAGCGTCGATGATTGTGCCGCCATCCGGGCCGGCAAATCCGTGTAGCCGATGATGGTGACCCCGTTGTCCGACACGATCTTCTCATCCGGAACCGTCAGGTCACAGTTGCCGCCGCGCTCGGCGGCAAGATCGACGATCACGGATCCCGGCTTCATCGCCTTGACCATGTCGTCCGTCCACAGTTTCGGGGCCGGACGACCCGGGATCAGCGCGGTGGTGATCACGATATCCATTTCCGGCGCTAACTCGCGGAACTTCGACAACTGCTTTTCGCGGAACTCGGGGCTTGAAGGGGCCGCATAGCCGCCGGTCGCCGCACCATCCTGCTGTTCCTCCTCGAAATCTAGGTAAACGAACTCTGCGCCCATGCTTTCGATCTGCTCGGCCACTTCGGGGCGCACATCAAACGCAAAGGTCATGGCACCCAGACTGGTTGCGGTTCCGATGGCGGCAAGGCCGGCGACGCCCGCGCCAACGACCAGAACCTTGGCAGGCGGCACCTTTCCCGCAGCGGTGATCTGTCCGGTGAAGAACCGGCCGAAACTGTTACCTGCCTCCATCACGGCCCGGTAACCGGCAATATTCGCCATGGATGACAAAGCATCCATTTTCTGGGCGCGACTGATGCGCGGCACCATGTCCATTGCGATTACATGGGCGCCTTTCTGGTTAACGCCTTCCAGAAGTTTTTCGTTCTGGGCGGGATAGAAAAACGAAACAAGCGTCTGACCCTCGCGCAGGCGTTTGACCTCGATATCTTCGGGCGGGCGCACTTTCGCGACGATATCCGCCTCTTTGAAAAGGGCCGCAGCCGTCGCGACGACTTTTACGCCCGCGTTCTTGTAATCCTGATCCGAAAACCGCGAGGCGTTCCCCGCGCCTTTTTCGATCAGGCATTCGAAACCGAGTTTCTGCAATTCCAGCGCCGAAGCCGGGCTCATGGCAACCCGCGTTTCGCCGTCGACAATCTCTTTCGGAGCACCTATGCGCATGACTTTCTTCCCTCGCCTATTCATTGTCTTTTTGTTGGAGCCGCCGGATCGTGAGGCGGCAGGTCTTGTGAAATTCGAACGTCATCCGCCGTTGCTTTCCCAAGCTCCGACGGTGAACTTTTTTTCTTCGGAGAAATCCACCGGCTCCGCAGCCGTCAGCAGTCCCTTTTTGGCAGCATCGGTTTCTTTGCCGATTGCGAGCGCAGCATCGTCCGATACGCCCTCTTTTTGATAGACCCAGTGGCGTTCCACTGTCTGGCCCAGAACCTGTAGCGTCTTGCCGTCCGCTATCGTCACGTTCGGAATTTTGTCGATACAGTCGGCAACGAAGTCGCCGCCTTTGTTTTCCGAGTCGGTCAGCACGTCTTCTGGTCGGCGCGCCTCGATATTGACGTTCTGGTAGCGGTTAATGTTCCGCATGAAATCCTTGTCCAGAATGGTGATCTCGTCGTTCCATCCGAAAGCCACCGTTCGCGGCAATTTGCCGTGAGGCACGTTGTTATCGAGAAACTCGAAGTGGATTTTTTGCCGTTTGGTGGTCACCCACGAAAAGAACAGTTGTGGCAGACCGGTGTAGGCCTCGATGTTGTGATATAATAAATCGTCTACCGCCTTGTATCGACCGGTTTCGATGCCTCTTTTCCAGGCGCGTTCCACGGTCTCGCTAGGGGGTGTGATGATAAAGAACAGATAGACGGTATCGCCAAACCGGCTGAGCAGGGTACTTTCCGCCTGCTGGTCCGGCGAGGGCGAGAAACTGTCGAAGCGGAACCTGTCGATCAGCAGATGCGGCATTTTCCCGTTGGCGGCCTTTTCGCCCATGTAGCGATCCAGCTTCTTGTCAATAATCTCGAGTTCCTGACCGGTCAACATGGCGGCATATTTGAAATCATCGCCGAGGCTGTCGTAATCCAGCAGGAATTTCCGCCAATAGTCCGGGCTGATCAGGGCAAAATCTTCCCACTGAATATTCAGCTTCTCGGCAAGTTTTCTCTGAAGCGGGCGAATGGTGCTTTTGCCGGCCGCTGATGCACCCTTCACATTCATGAAGAACGGCGACTTCTGATAAGGCAAAAACCGGTATCCTTCGGCCTTCGCCGCCTTGGCGATCATGGGTTCGATCCATTCACCAACCTTTTCGCTGCCATAACTGTTGCTCACCATGTTGGTGGCGAAACGGCAAACCGTGTCCTTATCCGCGAAAAGGCGTCCGCGCTGGCCAACCATACTGCCGACAACGGTCAACAGGTTTTTCAGACAAGCCGCCTCCAGCGGGTCCTTGCTGGTTGATACAGTGGCCTTCCAATCGGCCAAGGCGAGATTTTCCGGTCGCTCGGTTTCGACGGGCGCTGGCTTCTTCCCCAGAAGTTTCGCGAAAAATCCGGTGTTGTTGCCGGATACAGTTCCGGCCTCGCGGCTGTAGATGTCCCGGTCCAGAATGGCACCAATTTTTTCCGCGGTTTCCTTCTTAAGGGCAGAGAATTTCTGCTCCAGAGAAGCCATTTCGGGCTTAATGTGTTCGCTGTGAATCCGGCTGGCCATGCTTCGCAGGTTCAGGCCCAGTTCCTCGTAGCTTGGTCCGTCGGGGACATAGAGGTCGGCTGTTACGCGAATGAGTAGTTCATGCACAATCAGGCGATTGACTCTGAAGGCAACCATATCATGCGGTTTCAACCCACAGAATTCCGCTGCCTCTTTGGCCGCGGCGTAGTCAATTTCGGAGTTTTCCGGCCTATACAGAGTTACCAATGGCAGGAGCCGACTTGGTATCGCGGAATTCAGTCCCGGGTTCCAAGCGTCTGGTTTTTGGTTTTTAGCAGGCATTATATTGACTTTGGCGTCACAGGCCCGCGCAACCGGTAATCAAGGCTGGCGCTGTGTTCAGGGCTGATGCTTCATTTTTCATAGTCGCCTCCAACCCGGTTTGCGGGGAACAGTTCTGCCGAATTTTTCAAAGCGGAAATATGAAATTCCCGCTTTGAAAGTTCTTTTAAAATCACTGACCAAATCGGCCTCTGCGTCCTATCCTGCCGGATTGGATTTTGGTCCCTTCATTCTGTCTTTCAACATTTTGAAAGCTGGCAGCAGGATCAGGATTATTGCAATGACCGTGATTGGTCCGGCGATTGGCCGTGTCAGGAAGATCGTTGCATCACCCGAAGACAGCAGCAGCGACTGGCGCAGCGTGGGTTCGGCAATCGGCCCGAGAACGATGGCCAGAACGGCTGGAGCCAGAGGATAGTCGAGCTTCCGCAGGAAGTAGGCGCCAAATCCAAATATGAGCATCAACCAGACATCGTGCATGTCTTGCGTTGCTGCATAGCCACCTACAACCGAAAGGATGAAGATCAGCGGTGCCAGAACGGTGAACGGCATGCGTAGCATCCAGATGAACAGCGGGATGAATGACAGGTTCACGATCAGTGCGAACACGTTCGAAATGTAGAACGATCCGATCAGACCCCAGACAAACTCCGGCTGATCCGTGAACAAGCGCGGTCCAGGTGTCAAGCCCCAGATGACCATACCGCCAAGCAGAATGGCTGTCGTCGGAGAACCGGGGATACCCAAGGTCAGCATTGGAAGCATAGCGCCTGTCGATGCCGAGTTGTTTGCGGCTTCAGGTGCTGCAACGCCGCCGGGATGGCCCTGACCGAATTCCTTCGGATTCTTCGAGATCATCTTGCTGACGCCATAGGACATAAGCGAACCGGGTGTCGCGCCCGCTGCCGGTAGAATGCCGACAAAGAACCCGAGGAAAGACCCGATCGCGGTTCCTTTCCAGCCGCGCCGCATACCTTCTTTGGCGTCGGAAACGATCCCTTTGACCGACATCTTGGCTTCGGTCGTGGTAATTTCCCCGCGGGTGCTTTCGATCGTCCAGATCATTTCACCGATACCGTAAACGCCAATCGCGAGAACAAGGAAGTTGATACCGTGCAGGAAGCCGGAGATATCGAAGAATACCAGACGCGGTGCGCCCGAAATTTCGTCGAACCCGACAGCCGCGAAGACCAGACCCAGACAGATCGACAGAATGGTTTTCGGCAGGTCATCGCCGCCCAAGCCAACAAAAGTCGCAAATGCGAGCAGCATAAGGGCAAAAATTTCCGGTGGCCCGAAGATCAGGGCAACCTTGGCAAGCAGAGGCGCAAAGATAGTGAACAGGACGTTTGCGACGCTGCCACCAATGAAGGATGCCACGGCTGCGGTAACCAGAGCGAGGCTCGCCCTGCCCTTGAGCGCCAGCGGCCTGCCGTCAAAGGTGGTGGCAACCGCAGTCGACGCCCCCGGTATCCCCAAGGTAATCGAACTGATCGCGCCACCGTACATGGCACCATAGTAGATCGCCGCCAGAAAGATGATAGCCGAACCCGGCGGCACCAGAAATGTGATCGGTAGCAGGATTGCGACGCCGTTAACGGATCCAAGCCCAGGCATGGCACCGATGAATAGACCAAGCGTAACACCTACCAGAATCAGCATTATGTTGATCGGCTGGAGCGATACGAAGATCCCATCTGTGAGGAGCCCTAAAATTTCCATCGAAAGTTCCTTCCCCTAATTCGCGAGTCCAAGCTCAGCGAGTTAGTAGATGATGTTGTAGAGAATGTTGAAGAACGGCTCGGTAAACGGCAAGCCTTTAGGCATGGTCACCCGCATCAGTGCTTCAAAGAAGAAGAAGAAGCCGATCGGAAGCGATGTCGTCAGTATAAGCGTCAGTGACCAGCTGTGGCGGCCTAGGAACCGAAGATAGTACAGCAGGAACACCGCCATGGCGCCATACATCGAGATGATGTCGACCAAGGCAATAAACCCGAGTAGTCCGCCGCCAACGAGCACCAGCATCTTCTTGCCATAGCCATCCAGAAGTGGCTCTTCGGATTGGGAAGGCGGTGAAGACCGCCTTACCCAGTTGATTGCGATAAATCCGGTACAAACAAGCATGATACCTGCCAACCAGAACGGCCAGGCTCCGCCGCCGGGACCTTCGCCCGTAATATACCCCACGTTCAGTTCGGTACTCTTCCACATCAGATAGATGGACAGAAGGGCCATAACGCCCGCCGTTATTATTTCACCAAGGCGCATGTGGCCCTCCCTTAAATACCAATCGAATGATTTATCGTTTCGAGCTTATTCGCCCATTTCAGCCAACAGCTTCTTGTGGTTCTCAACCTGAGTTTTCCAGTAAGCTTTCTGCTGTTCTGGATCCATCCAGAGTGGCGAAAGGCTTTCTGACTCCATGTAGGCCTGCCATTCTTCTGTTTCATAGATAGTCTTGAACAGGTCCTGGTAGTACTTAGCTGCATCGTCGGACATGCCTGGAGCACCTACAACAGCACGCTGGTTGTAGTAGCTGAAGTCTTTGCCTTTTTCCTTGATTGTCGGAACGTCAGGGAATGCCGGCATACGCTCATCAGAGAATGCGAGCAGAGGAACAACGTCACCATTCTGGTAGAAGCCCTTGGTTTCGGACGGGTTGTTCACTGTTGCCATGATCTGCTTACCGGCAAGATCCTTGGCAACCGCGCCACCACCAGAGTACGGGATGTACTTGATCTTCAGGTCAAAGTTCTGCTCCAGGTACGTGATAACGAGGCTGTCTTCTTGCCCCTTACCAGTACCACCCATGATGTAGTCACCTTTTTTGACTTCATCCAGCCACTGTTCGAACGTGGTGATACCGCTGTCCTTGTGAACCCAGAGAACGAACGGATCGACGCCCATCATAGCGACAGGTGTGAAGGTCTGGATATCGATACCCAGGTTTTCCTGACGCAGCGGTGTGGTGAAGAACGAGTTCAGAGTCACGAGGATCGTGTGATCTTTGTCGCTTGCGTTGTTCAGAGCGATCAGAGCTTCTGCACCGGAACCGCCACCTTTGTTATTCGGAACCAAAGGGCGCGTGGTCAGGTCTTTCTTTTCGGCAACAGATTGCAAAAAGCGCGCAATCTGGTCAGCACCACCGCCGGCACCGGCCATGATTACGAAATCAATTGGCTTGTTCGGCTCGAATGCCGCCACTGAACTGGCAAGCATCGAGGCGAACGCCGTCGCTGCGGCCAGTTTACCAAAGGTACGTTTTGTTAAATTCATGCTATCCTCCCTGGATATCTTACTATGACGCGAATGTGTCGCGACGCACTGACCTATTGTATTGGGGACGGTCCGCTCCCCCCTTACGGATCACCGATCCAGCGGTGCACTCCTCAATGCACCAGAATAACCGGCATATCCGCCTTGTCGACTACATGTTGTGTGTTGCCGCCAAAGACTGTTTCGCGTTCATGGCTATCGCCATAAGCGCCCATTATCAGACAATCAGCTCCCAGTTCGGCACTCGTAGACAGGAGTGCTTTGCCGACATTTCCTGAACCGGAAAATCTGGTAATGGTTGATTCAATTCCATGCGCACGCAGGTATTCCTGCAGCTTTTCCGCCGACGCCGATGGTGGCTCTCCGCCGGAAGAAAGGATCGTCACTTTTTCAGCGCTTCTCAGGATGGGAAGCGTCATCGTCACCGCCCGTGACGATTCCAAGGAACCGTTCCAGGCGACCGTGACATTTTTTCCCAAATTCTCGGGTGGTTCCTTTTTGTCGGGAACCATCAGGACCGGCCTGCCGGTATTGAACAACGCGGCCTTCAGCGTGTTCGTCCCAAGGTTCCGGTCGACATCCGGCTTGGGAACGACGATCACGTCTGCGAGGCGTCCGTGCTGGCGAATTACGTCGACTTGGCGTCCCGCCTCCTCGACCCACTCCGCAGTGGGGCCTTTGCCGCCGTTGCCGGCGCCGATTTCAAGATTGAACTTTTTCGCAAGAGCCCGAAACTCTTCAATCAGCACTTGCTCTTCGGCATCGGCAACGATTTTTGCCTGCTCAAGCATTTGCTTGCGAAAAATGTTAGGCACCGGCACGCCGAACGGCATCATGTCTTCCGGCCGCGCACGACAATGCGTGACCTCGATATGACTGTTGGTGTTTTTCGCCAGCACTGCCGCATGAGCGATTACGCTGTCGCCTTTGCCGTCACCCCTGACCGGTGCGAGTATTTTACGTATCATACCTTATTTCCTTAGAACAGACCGTCGATTTGTCCGGCATCGTTGAGCATGATGGACTCGGAAGAAGGCTTCCGGGGCAGACCAGGCATTGTCATGATCTCGCCGCAGATGACGACGACGAATCCGGCGCCGGCAGAAAGCCGCACTTCGCGGACCGGCACCGAGTGGCCGGTTGGCGCGCCGCGCAGGTTAGGGTCGGTCGAGAAGCTGTACTGCGTCTTGGCCATACAGATCGGCAGATTGCCGTAGCCCTGAGCTTCCCATTCCTTCAACTGCGTCCGGATCTTCTTGTCGGCCAGAACCTCGTCGGCGCGGTAGATGCGCTTGGCGATGGTCTCGATCTTGGCCATCAGAGGCATGTCGTCGGGATAGATCGGCGAGAAGTTAGCCATATTCGCATCGGCGATGGCGGCAACCCGCGTAGCCAGCTCTTCGGAGCCTTTCGAACCGAACTCCCAGTGCTGCGACAGGATCGCCTCGGAGCCTTGCTTCTTGACGTAGTCCTTCACCGCCTGGATTTCGGCCTCGGTGTCCGTCACGAAGTGGTTAATCGCAACCACCACCGGAACGCCGAAAGATTTCAGGTTCTCGATGTGGCGGCCGAGGTTGGCACAACCGGATTTCACGGCATCCACATTCTCGGCGCCCAGATCGGCCTTGGCAACGCCGCCGTTCATCTTCATCGCGCGGACGGTTGCGACCAGAACCACGACCGAAGGCGCGATACCGGCCTTGCGGCACTTGATGTTCATGAACTTCTCGGCGCCCAGATCGGCACCGAAGCCGGCTTCGGTCACAACGTAATCGGCCAGCTTCAGCGCGGTTGTCGTGGCAACGACCGAGTTACAGCCATGTGCGATGTTGGCGAATGGACCGCCGTGCACGAAGGCCGGGTTATTTTCGAGAGTTTGCACCAGGTTCGGCTGCATCGCATCCTTCAGAAGAACGGTCATAGCACCGTCTGCCTTGATGTCGCGGCAGTAGACTGGAGTGCGGTCGCGGCGGTAGGCCACGATGATGTCGCCCAGACGCTTTTCAAGGTCATCCAGATCCAGTGCGAGGCACAGGATAGCCATGACTTCTGATGCCACGGTGATATCGAAACCGGTCTGACGCGGGAAGCCGTTGGCAACTCCGCCCAGCGAGGTGACGATATCGCGCAGCGCGCGGTCGTTCATATCCATGACACGGCGCCAAGTCACACGGCGCTGGTCGATCTCCAGCTCGTTACCCCAGTAAATGTGGTTGTCGATCATAGCCGACAGCAAGTTGTGCGCCGAGGTGATGGCGTGGAAATCACCGGTAAAGTGCAGGTTCATATCTTCCATCGGAACGACCTGCGCGTAGCCGCCGCCCGCTGCCCCGCCCTTCATGCCGAAGCACGGGCCCAAGGATGCCTCGCGGATACAAACCATCGCTTTTTTGCCAATCCGGTTCAGACCGTCGCCGAGGCCAACCGTCGTCGTCGTCTTGCCTTCGCCCGCAGGCGTCGGGTTGATCGCTGTTACGAGGATCAGCTTACCGTCCTTGTTTTTCTTCGCTTTGGCGATGAAATCGGCAGAAACCTTGGCTTTATCGTGGCCGTAGGGAACCAGATCAGCCTCTGTTATCCCAAGTTTCTTGCCAATCGCCTGGATCGGCTGCTTCTTCGCTTCGCGAGCAATCTCGATATCTGTCTTGTATGCCATTTTGACTCTTAACCTCCCAAGCTGTCGCCAGCCTTCAAATTGATAGACGCAGCCCACTCGGCTGCTGATTGTTTGTCGCCACCCGCTGGCCGGACCCGTTTCACGAGGATGCGTCCGCCAATACATTGTACCGTGACGCCGTCGTCGGATACGTCCATGACGCGGCTGGAAATTCCGTCGCCGCTGACGCGGACGCTGTCATAGACACTGACTTCCGTACCGTTGATCGTTGTCCAGGCACCCGGCGCAGGATTGGTTCCACGAATGAGGTTGTAAACCTGCGCGACCGGCTTGTTCCAATCGATATGCGCATGTTTCTTCGTGCACCGGCGCTCGTAAGTTGCCAGCGCCTCGTCCTGATGCATGTGTGGCGGATTGCCTGCACGGTATAGATCACAAACTTCGAGAACAGAGTCGACAGCCGCAGGATAAATCTTTTTGAAATAGAGATCGATCACTGTATCGTCAGGTCCGATTTCACACTCCCACATCAGCAAGATGTCGCCTTCGTCAAGTCCATCAGACGGGTAGAACCACGAAAAACCGGACTTATCGCTGCCCATGATGATGGGCCAGTTGACCGCGGAAGGTCCGCGGTGAAGTGGCAGCAGTGACGGGTGAAAACAGATCGACCCGTGCTTCGGCGTGTCGCGCGCTGCTTCCGGAACGAATACGTTCACAAATGCCATGACCATCAGATCGGCGTCAAAAGCGGCAAGCTCGTCGATTGTTTCCTGCTCTTTGAAATGGGCCGGCTGCAAAACAGGCAGACCCTTTTCGAGAGCAAACTGCTTGATCGGGTCGACAGGTTTGCCTTCGCGATCCGGTTCACAGTAGACCGCAACCACTTCGTCGGTGCCAGTCTCCAGCAATTTGGCCAAAACGTCCTTGCCGAACGCTTGTTGGCCCATAACGATCAAACGCATTATTTGACCTCCCCGACCGCACCGGACGCAATAACCCGGTCCAGATGCGCACCGTTATAACCAAGCACCTCGTGCAGGATTTCCCTGGTGTGCTCACCCAGCAGCGGCGAACGCGTAACGGTAACGTCGCTGTCGGACAGTTTGATCGGGCAACCGACAGAGATATATTCGCCGCGCTCCGGATGGTCGACCTTGACCAGCGTTCCGGTGGCGTAAAGACCTTCGTCCTCGGCAATTTCCTTCATAGAAAGGATCGGACCGACCGGAATGTCGTGCGGGTTGCACAGATCCATCACCTCGAGCTTATCCCGCTCCATTGTCCACACTTCGATCCGCTCGAAAATCTGGTTCAGTTTGTCGAGGCGATCCGCCGGCGTGGCATAACCTTCCTTGGTCTTCCAGTCAGGCTGTCCGATCAGGTCGCATACTTTTTCCCAGACAGCAGCCTGAATGATGAAATATGTGTAGGCGTTCGGGTCGGTTTCCCAACCTTTGCATTTCAGGATCCGGCCTGGCTGTCCGCCACCCGAGTCGTTACCGGCACGTGGAACCGCGTCGCCAAACGGAATGCCTTCACCAAATTGGGAGTATTCCCGAAGAGGACCGGCGGCCAGACGCTGCTGGTCGCGCAGTTTCACACGCGCCAGGTTCAGAACCGAATCCTGCATCGCGGCGGTGACTTTTTGGCCGCGACCGGTTTTTTCCCTTTGGAACAGGGCGGTAACGATACCCAGACACAGGTGCAGACCTGTTCCGCTGTCACCGATCTGCGCCCCGGTCACCAGAGGTGGGCCGTCGCGGAAGCCTGTTGTGGAGGCGGATCCGCCAGCACACTGGGCAACGTTTTCATAGACTTTACAGTCCTGATATTTGCCGGGACCGAAGCCTTTGATCGACGCCATGATGATGCGCGGGTTGATCTCCTGAATCCGTTCCCAGCCAAAGCCCATGCGGTCCAGTGCGCCCGGCGCAAAGTTCTCGACCAGAACGTCGCATTCCTCGATAAGACGCGTCAGAACCTCTTTGCCGGTCTCGTTCTTGGAGTTCAGCTCGATCGACCGTTTGTTGTGGTTCAACATCGTGAAATACAGGCTGTCCGCACCGGGTACGTCGATCAGCTGCTTGCGTGTCGCATCGCCCACACCTGGACGTTCCACTTTGATTACGTCGGCACCAAACCATCCCAGCAACTGAGTACAGGTCGGCCCAGACTGAACGTGGGTGAAATCGAGAATTTTGATACCTTCAAGGGCTTTCATTTGCCGTTCCTTTTCCACTCGGGATTTTCTTATTTTTTACCAACAACGCTGACCGGGTTCAGGCTTCCGATATTGCCGCTTTCCTTGCCCGCGGCAGGGTCGATAGCAGCATTGATCAATGTCGGTTTGCCTGAATCCATGGCCGCGTTAACGGCGCGGGTCAATTCATCGGGGTTCGTCACATGAACTCCAACACCACCGAAGGCTTCCATCATCAGGTCGTAGCGGCTGTTTTCCACGAATACGGTGGTTGCCACATCCGAACCGCCGGACTGGTTGACGTCGGTACCGCGGTAAATCCCGTTGTTGTTGAAGACTACGATACAAACCGGCAGCTTGTAGCGGCAGATTGTTTCGACTTCCATTCCGGAGAACCCGAAGGCGCTGTCGCCCTCGACGGCCAGTACCGGCTTGCCGGTTTCAACGGCGGCTGCAATCGCGCTGCCCATGCCCACGCCCATGACACCCCAGGTGCCAACGTCCAGACGCTTGCGTGGCTGGTACATGTCGATGATGCTACGAGCAAAATCGAGTGTGTTGGCACCCTCGTTCACCAGGATCGCATCGGGTCGCTCTTTGATGATATTCTTCAGAGCACCGAGTGCGCCATTGTAGTCCATCGGCACGTTGTTGTTTTGTAGCTTGGAAGCCATGCGCGCAACGTTAGCGTCCTTCTTGGCTTTAACCGCGTCCGTCCACTCTTTCGGAGGAGCCTTCCAGTCGTCACCCATTCCACCAACGAGTGCGGACAGGCAGGAACCGATATCACCCACCAGAGGCGCTGCGATCTCGACATTGCTGTCCATTTCTTTCGGTTCGATATCGATCTGGACGAATTTGGTCGAGTGCGGCTCGCCCCATGATTTGCCTTTGCCGTGGGACAGCAGCCAATTCAGGCGGGCGCCTACCATCACGACAACATCGGATTCTTTCAGAACCAGAGACCGTGCTGGCCCTGCCGACTGCTCGTGCGTGTCAGGCAACAGGCCCTTGGCCATGCTCATAGGCAGATAAGGAATACCGCTCTTCTCTACGAATTCGCGAACTACGTCGTCGCACTGCGCGTAGGAAGCACCCTTGCCGAGGATGATCAACGGTTTCTTGGCACCCTTGATCACTTCCAGAGCGCGCTCGACAGCGCTTGGCGCCGGAATTTGCGCAGGAGCCGGGTCAATTACCTTGACCAGCGATTTAGCGCCTTCGACTTCGTCCATGACCTGGCCAAGCAGGTTGCCCGGAATGTCCAGGTAAACGCCGCCCGGACGGCCGGAAACTGCGGCGCGGATTGCACGGGCAACACCGATGCCGATATCCTGCGCATGCAGAATACGATAGGCGGCTTTACAAAGAGGCTTTGCGATCGCCAGCTGGTCCATTTCCTCATAGTCACCCTGCATCAGGTCGACGATTTCACGCTCGGAAGAGCCGGAAATCAGGATCATCGGCCAGCAGTTGGTCGTCGCGTGAGCCAAGGCTGTCAGGCCGTTCAGGAAGCCCGGTGCCGACACCGTCAGGCAGATGCCCGGCTTCTTCGTCAGGTAACCGGCAATAGCGGCAGCGTTGCCGGCGTTTTGCTCGTGGCGGAAAGACAGAACCCGGATACCGGCGCCTTGAGCCATGCGGCCGAAATCCGTAATCGGAATACCGGGTACGCCATAGATGGTCTTGACGTCATTGAGCTTGAGCGCATCAATGAGCAGGTGAAACCCGTCGGTCAACGCCTGTGGAGCATCGGCCCCGCCCGCTTTTTCATCCACGCCCTGTGCAGAACCAGATAAGGTCATTTTATTGTCTCCGTGATCTTCAATTACTGTAAGTTCGATTCAGCTCTTGCTGAGCTCATGTTTTCAAGTCTGGTCCACGTTCTGTGGATGTGTGCGTGCAGACGCATCGTGTGTTCGCGGACAAGTCTGGACGCAAGGTCGGCATTTCTACTCTCTAGCGCTTCGATAATTTCCATGTGCTCTGCAACCGACCGGCTTGCGCGGTCATTCTCGCCCAGCGCACGACGGCGAACGGCGTGCATGTGGATGAACAGGGCATCAGCCAGGGTACCGAGCGCGGCAACCCCGGACAGTTCGAGAATTGTCCGGTGAAAGTTGATATTCGCAAGAGAGTATTCCTCGATCTCCGCCCGCTCCGCATTTATGCTGTGCATCAATGCATATTTGCGCAAAGTGCGCAGGGCGTCGTCCGAAGCGTTTTCAGCGGCCAGTCGCGCGGCCATGCTTTCCAGCGCAGCCCAAACGATAACCATTTCGAGAATCTCTTCGCGGGATTTCCGCAAAACGAAGACGCCTTTACGCGGAATAATCTCGACAAGACCCTCGTGCGCCAAGCGCGCCAGCGCCTCACGGATCGGCGTGCGCGAAATCCCCAGCTTGCTCGCAAGGGTTCGCTCATCTAACCGTAAATCGACATTGGGCTGGTAGATGTTCATATCAAGAATAGCGTTTCGCAACACGTCGTACGTGTGGTCTTTAAGCGTAAAATTTAACGCTATCGGACTCAGCGAGTCGCTAATCGACATGGTTTCCTCCCAGCGCGATCCCTCCTGGATCGCATGAAACGAACAGAACTCGATGCTCGTTATCTGGTATACCATACACCCGATTCTAAGGCGGTCAACCAATTTATTTTCTATATTCCAAAGCGAAAAAACTTGACAAAACAACCAGTGGTATACCACACACCATAGAAGGAAAGTCATCCGGTTAAAAACAAATCCTTTTGATTTTAACTCGAACTAGGGGAATCACCGCGTGCTTATCAGAGCGAAAGATTCGGTATTGGTCGTCATTGACGTACAGGAGCGGCTTGTGCCCGCCATGCAGGCCCCTGCAAGGACTCTACATAATACGAAACTCTTACTAAAAGCCGCCCGAATAAACAAGGTCCCTGTTATTCTGACCGAGCAATATCCTAAAGGACTGGGGCATACAGTGGCCGAAGTCAAAAAGGCGGCGGGCGATGCGATCATCGTGCCGAAAATGCATTTTTCGTGTATGGAAGATGCCAAATTCGCCGAAACATTCACTTCCCTGGGTGCCAAGCAGGCCATCCTCGTCGGCATGGAAGCGCATATCTGCGTCGTGCAGACCGCTGCAAGCCTCGTCGAAGAGGGCTACGAGGTCTTTGTCGTATCGGATGCCACTGCCTCCAGAACGATTGAAAGTGAAAAGGCCTGCCTGGAACGGCTGAGCGCCTCGGGCGTCAGTATCGTAACCACCGAGATGGTTGTCTTTGAATGGCTTGGTCAGGCTGGTACTGGCGCATTCAAGGAATTGCTGCCACATATCAAATAACCGCCGAACACGGGGAGAGAGACGCACTACTCACGAATTCTAAGCCAGGGCAGTCCAGCCGGACTTTTGCGCAGCGACTCCATTGCAAGGAGCAATTGCAGAGCCGCAAAAGGACCGGCGCATCTGGGCGCCCGCCGCAATTGACAAGACATCAGTCCTACATTGGGAGAGAACCATGAACATTCACGAATACCAAGCCAAGGAAGTCCTGAAAGGCTTCGGCGCACCTGTTGCCAAAGGCGTGGCAATTACGAGCCTCGATCAAGCGGAAGCGGCCATCGCCGCATTGCCCGGACCGGTCTGGGTAGTAAAAAGCCAGATACATGCTGGCGGTCGCGGCAAGGGCAAATTCAAAGAACTCAACAAAGACGCCAAGGGCGGCGTCCGGGTATCCTTTTCAGCCGATGAGGCACTGGCGAACGTCAAGGAAATGTTCGGCAAGACCCTAGTCACTAAACAAACCGGCCCTGCCGGCAAGCAGGTGAACCGCCTCTATATCGAGGACGGCGCGAACATCGACCGCGAACTTTATCTGTCAATTCTTGTCGATCGCGAAACAGGCCGCACGTCCTTTGTCGCTTCGACCGAAGGCGGCATGGATATTGAAGCCGTGGCAGAGGAAACGCCGGAGCTCATCCATACGATCGGCATAAAGCCATCGGCAGGTTGCACGAACGAGGACGCAGCCAAGATCGCCGACGCCTACAAGCTGACAGGCAAGGCCCGCGAGCAGGGCATCGAATTGTTCAAGAACCTGTACAATGCGTTCACCTCCAAGGACATGAGCCTGCTGGAAATCAACCCGCTGATCGTTACCAAGTCCAACGAAATTCAGGTACTGGACGCGAAAGTCTCCTTCGACAACAACGCCTTGTTCCGTCACCCGGACATGATGGAATACCGCGACAAGACCGAAGAGGACGAGAAGGAAATCGAAGCCTCCAAATACGATCTGGCCTATATCGCGCTGGACGGTGAAATCGGGTGCATGGTGAATGGCGCCGGCCTGGCCATGGCAACGATGGACATCATCAAGCTTTATGGTGCGGAGCCTGCGAACTTCCTCGACGTGGGCGGCGGAGCCACCACAGAAAAAGTGACGGCCGCGTTCAAGATCATCACTTCCGACCCCAACGTCAAAGGCATTCTAGTCAATATCTTCGGTGGCATCATGCGCTGTGACGTGATCGCCGAGGGCGTGGTGCAGGCAGTCAAGGACGTCGGCCTGAAGGTTCCTCTGGTCGTCCGCCTGGAAGGCACGAAAGTCAACGAAGGCAAGGCAATCATCAACAAAAGCGGTCTGAATGTGATCGCGGCTGATGATCTGGATGATGCCGCGCAGAAAATTGTTAAAGCGGTGAAAGGATAATCCAATGGCCATCTTGATCAACAACGACACAAAAATCATCGTTCAGGGCCTGACAGGCAAAACCGGAACGTTCCACACCGAACAGGCGCTCGCCTATCACGGAACCAAGATGGTTGCGGGCACGCACCCGAAAAAGGGTGGCACGAACTGGACAGGATCGAACGGCGAGACCCTGCCGATCTATGCCTCCGTAGCCGAAGCGAAAGAAGCTACGGGCGCGACTGCATCCGTTATCTACGTTCCGCCAGCAGGCGCTGCGGCCGCAATCGAAGAGGCGATCGACGCCGGTATCGACCTGATCACCTGCATTACCGAAGGTGTGCCGGTGCTGGACATGGTACGGGTTAAAGAAAAACTCGATGCGTCGAAATCCCGCCTGATCGGACCGAACAGCCCCGGCCTGATGACCGCAGACGCCTGCAAGATCGGCATCATGCCCGGCAGCATCTTCAAGAAAGGCTCCGTTGGCGTCCTTTCACGTTCGGGCACCCTGACCTACGAGGCGGTTTATCAGACCACCGTTGCAGGCCTTGGCCAGACCTCAGCTGTCGGCATCGGCGGCGACCCGGTCAAAGGGACGGAGTTCATCGACATTCTCGAACTCTATCTTGCCGATCCAGACACGAAATCGATCATCATGATCGGTGAAATCGGCGGCTCCGCCGAAGAGGATGCCGCGCAGTTCCTGATCGATGAGGCCAAACGCGGCCGCTCGAAGCCCACCGTTGGGTTCATCGCGGGTCGTACGGCTCCTCCAGGCCGCACAATGGGCCACGCAGGCGCCGTGATTTCCGGCGGCAAAGGTGGTGCCGATGACAAGATCGAAGCCATGCGTGCCGCAGGCATCCGTGTTTCTCCATCTCCAGCCAAGCTGGGTGAAACTTTGGTTGAATTGCTCGGCTCATAGTCGTTAGCTTTTACCAGACGAACATTAAACGGCCTCACATCCTGTGAGGCCACCCGCCAAAGGAGATTATCAATGCCCTACAAAATCCTCATCCTCGGTGCCTCTTACGGATCTCTTCTTGGCACAAAACTTATTGCCGCGGGGCACGATGTAACACTCGTGTGCCGCGCAGAAACCGCTGCCCTAATCAATTCCAAGGGCACCGAAGTCCGCATCAAGCTGCGTGACGAAGACGCACACCGGAGCTTCTTTTCGTCCTCCCTGGACGGCACGCTTGATGCCTTGACACCGGAGGAGGTCAAGCCGGAGAACTATGACCTCGTCTGCCTCGCGATGCAGGAACCGCAGTATTCACACCCGACCCTCAAGGACCTTCTGCTCCGGGTCGCAAAGGCAAAGGCACCGTGCATGTCGATCATGAACATGCCACCGCTGCCATACCTGAAGCGGATTCCTTCGCTGAAAGAGACGGCGCTGGAAGACGCCTTTACCGAGGCGTCGATCTGGGACGCCTTCGACCCGAAACTGATGACCTTGTGTTCGCCCGATCCGCAGGCCTTCCGGCCGCCGGAAGAAGAGCCGAATGTCCTTCATGTAGGTCTGCCGACTAATTTCAAGGTCTCCAAGTTCCACGACGCAAAACTCGACGCGATGTTGGGCGAACTGGAAGACGGCATTCAGAACTACAAGATCGACGGCAAGGACGTACCGGTCAAACTGCGCGTCTTCGACTCGCTTTTCGTACCTTTCGCGAAATGGAGCATGCTGGCGACCGGCAACTACCGCTGTATCACCAAGGACGGCCCGCGCGCGATTCAGGAAGCTGTGCATGGCGATCTCGCCAAGTCCAAAGAGATCTATAACTACGTGAGCGATCTGGTTGTCAGCCTAGGCGCAGATGCCGGCGATATGGTGCCTTTCGAGAAATACGCCAATGCCGCCAAGAGCCTGCTGAAACCGTCCTCTGCTGCACGCGCAGTCTATTCAGGAGCCAAGAACATCGAACGTGTGGACAAGCTGATCCAGCTGGCCGGGAAAGCTGTCGGAAGGCAACATCCGAGCATCGACGAAACGGTAGCGATCGTGGACGAAAAGTTGGCCAAGAACCGGGCGGGCGGCTGACAAATCCTGACGACTGGGAGGGTTTGACCTTTCCGCTGCACAAATTTTTGCGAAGACCTGCGGGCGCCTCTCACCAGAGGCGCCCAAATTCTTTAGCCTATGCGAAAGCGCCTTCGAATCCCTATCAACCTCACAAACGCTCTTAATACCTGCCCATTTTATCGTGATCGCAAGCATCCGTCCCCGACGCGCCCCGGCAAGCAGCATGGTTTTGCGACAGCCAACAAATTCTCTTGATAAACTTCCCTCGCAAACCCATTTCGTGGGTTGACGGAGGCGCGCTTCTTGCTTAATCACGCCTCACCTTTGGCGGGGTAGCTCAGGTGGTTAGAGCAGCGGAATCATAATCCGCGTGTCGGGGGTTCAAGTCCCTCTCCCGCTACCATTTCCCTCAAGACTTCAATATCGTTGGCCGCTGCTAGTTAGCCGCGTCGAAGCCCTGTACGCCATGCCCCATCTGGGGCTTCATCGAGGGGAAACCGGATATTTCAAGTAATGCGTTAACCACAATTCATTACAACCGAATTGGAACTCCGGCGAACTCACCCGCCACAGTAGGGAATTTGACCAAGAACAGCTTGAAAGCCGAAAATTGGGTGGGTAAATGGTGCTGCTGGAGAGAATTGAACTCTCGACCTCTCCCTTACCAAGGGAGTGCTCTGCCTCTGAGCTACAGCAGCACAGGAAAGTGAGCGCGTTTTATCTAAATATGGGACAAGTGCAAGCTCTAACTGTCCGCATTCCCTGCAAGGATGGAAAATTTCTGTGGCTCAGGAGTGCCAGTCCGCTACCTTGCCAGCGTGAAACCGCCCGACACCGCCAACTGCGACCTAGACCGCGCGGGACCTATGTTATACAGAGCCTGCATGTCGGACCGCACCGAAAAGCCAGATGCACCTCTTTCAGCGAAGGCGCTCGCCGCTGCCCGACGCGAAGAGCGGCTGCGCAAACAGTTGCGGGAAAATCTGAAACGGCGCAAGTCGCAAACCAAAGCCCGTAAGCCGGGTGGCGAAAAAGAAGAGTAAAGAGGGCAGTCATGGATTCCATTTTGGTAAAGGGCAACGGTCCCCTGAACGGCCAGATACCGATTGCAGGCGCGAAAAACGCCTGCCTGACGTTGATGCCGGCGACCCTGCTGACTGACGCTCCGCTTACGCTGACGAATGCGCCGCGCCTGTCGGACATCAAAACAATGAACACGCTACTGTCGTCGCTCGGGTCCGAGGTCGCGATGTTGCAGGACGGGCAAGTTCTGGTTCTGGGCACTAAAACGATTTCCAACCATGTTGCCGACTACGACATCGTGCGCAAGATGCGGGCCTCGATACTGGTACTTGGTCCGATGCTGGCGCGCGAAGGCCAGGCCGTCGTATCCCTGCCGGGAGGTTGCGCCATTGGCGCGCGTCCGGTGGACCTGCACCTGCACGGACTGGAAGCGCTGGGCGCGAAACTGGATCTGCGCGACGGCTATGTGCATGCCACAGCCAGCGGCGGGCTGAAGGGTGCGACATTCGAGTTTCCATTTGTCTCTGTCGGAGCAACCGAGAACCTGCTGATGGCCGCCACGCTGGCCAAGGGAACAACCGTCCTGAAAAACGCGGCGCGCGAGCCCGAGATTGTCGATCTGGCGCAGTGTCTGCGGGCAATGGGCGCGCAGATCGAAGGCGAAGGCACCCCCACTATTACCATTCAGGGCGTCGACAGTTTGCACGGCGCGACCCACTCCATCGTCCCTGACCGGATCGAATTGGGCACCTATATGCTGGCTCCGGCAATCGCAGGCGGCGACGTCGAACTGCTGGGCGGACGTATCAGCCTTCTGGAAGCCTTCTGCGAAAAATTGCACGAAGCCGGCATCGACGTCACAGAAACAAAAAACGGTCTTCGGGTGTGCCGGAAGAACGGTCGGGTGAATGCCGTGAATGTCCGTACGGAGCCTTATCCGGGCTTTCCAACCGACCTGCAGGCACAGATGATGGCACTGCTTTGCACGGCGAACGGCACCTCCGTATTGGAGGAAACGATTTTCGAGAACCGCTTCATGCACGCTCCGGAACTGATCCGGATGGGCGCAGATATCGACGTGCATGGCGGCCATGCTACCGTTAAAGGCGTGGCGAAGCTCAAAGGCGCGCCGGTGATGGCAACTGACCTGCGCGCATCGGTTTCCCTGATTCTGGCCGGTCTGGCCGCAGAGGGCGAAACCATCGTTTCGCGTGTTTATCACCTTGACCGCGGCTATGAACGGGTGGAAGAAAAACTATCCGCATGTGGCGCAATGATCGAGAGGATCGCAACCGTATGACGCGTGACGCAACATTTGAAGAAGGCTCCGAACAACCCTTGCGCCTGATGGCGGTGGATCGGGACGACCTTTCTGTTGTGTCGGCGCTGGTGCAGGACGCTGTCCTTCCCACCACGGAAATGAACTGGCATCCGTCCGAGCGCCGCTTTGCCATGCTGATCAACCGTTTCCGCTGGGAAGACCGAGACCGCGCCACGCGTCAACAGCGTGGTTATGAACGGGTGCAGTCTCTCCTGGTTTTCGATACCGTGTCCAAGATCGCCTATTCGGGCATCGACCCCAAGGACAAGGACCAGATCCTGTCAATCCTGTCGCTGGACTTTGAAGAGGCGGATGCTCCTTCGGGCATCTTGACCGTCAACCTTGCAGGCGACGGCGCGCTGGCCCTGACGGTCGAATGTGTCGATGTACTGATCAAGGACGTGACGCGCCCTTACCTCGCGCCTTCCGGAACCGAGCCGCGGCACGCGCAGGACAACGAGTGACCGATGCCGCTTTTCCTCTCCACATCCGACCCCGATTTCGAAGGCCGGTTCCGGCTGTTCCTTGGCACGAAACGTGAGTCCGACACCGACGTTGACGATACAGTAGCGGCGATCCTGTCCGATGTTCAGGCGCGTGGCGACGCGGCGGTCATAGACCTGACCGATAAATTCGACCGGCTGAAATTGACGCCGGATACACTTGCCTTCTCTCCGGCGGAAATCGATGCGGAAATCGCTAAGGTCCCGGCAGAAGAGGCAGAGGCGCTGGAACTCGCGGCAAAACGCATCCGCGACTACCATGCGAAACAGCTGCCGCAGGATGCATGGTGGCAGGACGAACACGGTGCAGGGCTCGGCTGGCGCTGGTCGCCGGTAGAGGCTGCGGGCCTCTACGTTCCCGGCGGTCTGGCCTCCTACCCGTCCTCGGTTCTGATGAACGCCATTCCGGCGCAGGTGGCCGGCGTCGAGCGGTTGTCGATCTGCGCGCCCACACCTGACGGCAAGGTCAATCCGCTGGTGCTCTATGCCGCGCGGCTGGCCGGAGTTGAAACCGTCTACCGCATCGGCGGAGCGCAGGCGATTGCGGCGCTGGCGTATGGCACTGAAACAATCCCAAAGGTCGACAAGATCACCGGCCCCGGCAATGCCTTTGTTGCGGCAGCCAAGCGCCGGGTCTACGGAACCGTCGGCATCGATATGATTGCCGGACCCTCGGAAATCCTGATCATCGCCGACAGGGATAACGATCCGGACTGGATCGCGGTCGACCTGCTGAGTCAGGCCGAACATGACGCCTCGGCGCAGTCCATCCTGATCACCGACGATCCAGCCTTTGGCGCGGCGGTCGCGACGGCTGTCGAAAAGCAACTGGAGACACTGGAACGCCGTGCGGTCGCAGTCCCAAGCTGGCGCGATTTCGGTGCGATCATCACAGTGCGCGATCTGGACGAGGCGGCGGAATTGTCGAACCGTCTGGCGCCCGAGCATCTGGAATTGTGTGTTGCGGACGCCGAAGCGTATTCGGTCAAGATCAAGCACGCAGGCGCGATCTTTATCGGCGCCTGGACGCCGGAAGCCATAGGCGATTATATCGGTGGACCAAACCATGTGTTGCCGACAGCGCGTTCGGCGCGGTTCTCGTCAGGCCTGTCTGTGCTCGATTTCATGAAGCGTACAACACTGGCCAGGATGACGCCCGCAGCCCTGAACGCCATCGGCCCCGCCGCCGAGACCCTTGCCAAATCCGAAAGCCTGCAGGCGCATGGCCTGTCTGTGCGGGCGCGGCTTGACCGGCTGAACGAGGGCGATGATGCCTGAGCTGTCCTACCTCAGCCATATCGAACTGGACGAGACCGGACTGCCCGCGCCTTCCCCCGAAGTAGAGCACGAGCGCCGCATAGCGATTTTCGACCTGCTCGAAGAAAACGCCTTCGGCCTGCCCGATCAGGAGGGGAAAACCATCCCCGAAGGTCCCTATCGGCTTTACCTCGCGATACGCGACCGCCGTCTGGTGTTCAACGTACGAACAGAGGATGACAAACCCGCCGCGGAATTCCACTTGTCCCTGTCTCCATTGCGGCAGGTGATCCGTGACTATTTCCAAATCTGCGAGAGCTATTTCGACGCCGTAAAGACCATGCCGCCCGCACGGATCGAGGCAATCGACATGGGTCGTCGCGGTATCCATGACGAGGGCAGTCTCCAATTGCAGGAACGGCTCGACGGCAAGATCATTATGGACAAGTTGACCGCGCGGCGTCTGTTTACGCTCGTCTGCGTGCTGCACTTCAAGGGATAGTCGCGATGTCCGAGCCCTTGCCCAAATCCGTTCTTTTCTGCTGTGACCACAATTCCATCCGGTCACCGATGGCAGAGGGAATTCTGAAACAGCATGTCGGCACGTCTATCTTCGTCCAATCCGCCGGCGTCAAGAACGACAAGGATATCGACGGTTTCGCCATCGCCGTCTGCAAGGAAATCGGCGTCGAACTGTCAAAGCACAAGGTCCGGTCCTTCGAAGATCTGGAAATGTGGGGAGAGGCGTTGGACAGCTATGACCTGATCGTGGCGCTATCGCCCGCGGCCCAGCGCATGGCGCTGGACCTGACCGAAAACTATTCACTGACAGTCGAGTACTGGCCCACGCTTGATCCGGTGGGAATCGGCGAGACCCGTGAAGACAAGATGGAAGCATACCGGCAGGTCCGCGACCAGATCGTCAACAATATTGCTCGACGGTTCCGGAAAAACTCTTCCTGAACAGCGTTTTGCACGTCTGGACGCCATTTTTCTGCATCACAGTGGTGATTCGACCCTGTTTCCTGTGTTTTCACTTGATTCTTTTGCGCGTCAGGCCCATGTAACGCACGCATCGGGCACGGGCCTGATATGTTGAAACAAGTTGGGGAAAAGCATGGCCAAGGAAGAATTACTCGAATTTGACGGTGTCGTGGTTGAGCTTCTGCCGAATGCGACATTTCGGGTAGAGCTTGAAAACGGTCATGAAATTATTGCGCACACAGCTGGCAAGATGCGGAAAAACCGCATCCGCGTGCTGGCAGGTGACAAGGTCAAGGTGGAAATGACCCCCTATGACCTCACCAAAGGGCGCATCAACTATCGCTACAAGTAAATTTTCGTGAGACTGGTTCTCGGGTCCGCAAGCCCACGCCGGCAGGAACTGCTGGCGCAGATTGGCGTGCATCCCGCCGCGATTCGCCCCGCCGATATCGACGAAACGCCCCTTAAAGCCGAGTTGCCTCGGAATTATGCTGATAGGTTGGCACGGGAAAAGGTGCAGGCGCTCGAAATTGCTCCGGACGAGCTTGTACTCTGCGCCGACACGGTCGTGGCCCTGGGTCGCCGGATTCTCGGCAAACCTGCCGATGCTGACGAAGCTGCCAAATTCCTGAAACTGCTGTCCGGTCGCAGCCATAACGTGATCACCGCCGTGGCGCTACGGTCCACAGAACGGGTCTGGACCCGGACTGTCGTGACTTCGGTCAAGTTCAAATCCCTGTCGGACGCGGAAATATCGGCCTACCTGCGATCCGGTGAATGGCAGGGCAAGGCCGGCGGCTACGCCATTCAGGGGCTCGCGGCCGCCTATATTCCGCGGATAAACGGGTCTTACAGCAACGTCGTCGGCCTGCCGCTGGCTGAAACCGCCAATCTGTTGAGCGGTGCGGGATATCGCACCCTCCCCGAACCGGAGGCTATATAATGCGCAAGGGCCGTATCGCGGTCATTGACCGAATTGACGGACGCTCCGCCGCGGCTCTGCTGGTCGACGGCAGGTTGGACGACCTTCTTATCGACCCGCCCGAGGACGGCCGGCCGCACACAGGCGAGATTTATGCCTGCAAGGCCCAGCAACAGATGAAAGGCCAGAACGGCATTCTGGTCGATTTGGGCAACGGAAAGCGCGGATTCCTCAAACAAGCCAAGGGCATTGCCCCCGGAACAACCATGCTTGTTCAGGTCGCGACCTTTGCCGAGGGCAACAAAGCCCCGCCGGTATCGCAGAAAATCCTTTTCAAGGGCCGCTATGCGATCGTCACGCCCGATGCGCCCGGTATAAATGTCGCGCGCTCTATCAAGGACGAGGAAGAGCGCGAGCGTCTTCTGGAGATCGCCCACGAATGTCTGACCGGCGCGCCCGAAGGTCTGGGCCTGATTTTGCGTTCCGCCTGCAACGAAGTTGCCGCAGAACCGATCCAGGACGAGTTGACGCTGCTACTCGGCCTCGCCGACAGGATTGCCAAAGAACACACCTCTGAACCCGGTCTGTTGCTGGCGGCGCCCAGCGCCGAGGAACAAGCCTGGCGGGACTGGGTCGACCCGGACCCTGACGAGGTACACACGGAGCCGGACGGGTTCGAGACGCTGGGCGTCTGGGATCATATCCAGACCCTGCGCAGCCCGAAGGTCGCGCTGACCAATGGCGCGTCCATGATGATCGAACAGACCTCCGCACTGGTTGCCGTAGACGTGAATACGGGCAGCGATTTTTCCCTGACGGCAGGACTGAAAGCCAATCTGGCCGCTGTGGGTGACCTGCCGCGTCAGTTGCGCCTGCGCGGCATGGGCGGCCAGATCACGATCGACTTCGCCCCCAGCCCGAAAAAAGACCGCCGCGTCATCGAACACGCGCTGCGCAATGCATTCCGGGCCGACAGCACCGAAACCACCCTTGTCGGATGGACGCCTTTGGGGCATTTTGAGTTGCAACGAAAGCGCGAGAGAATTCCATTGCCGGAGCTGTTATCCGAATGACCTGCCCTATTTGCGACAAGAAAACCGATCCGAAATATCGCCCGTTCTGTTCAAAACGTTGTGCAGATGTCGATCTCGGGAAATGGCTGAACGGCAGCTACGCGATCCCTGCCGGCGACACGGACGAGGATCAGACGCCGCCATCCGAGGCCGACACAGCCACCTTTAAACTGCATTGAC
>JAHEFH010000140.1 GCA_024640245.1 Paracoccaceae bacterium
AAGCAGCGGGCCGCTGAAGGCTGTCGCTTTGCCCGCCAGCGCATAGAGCCCGAACATCTCTGTTTCCATATTTTTCGGTGAAAGCCTGGCCATCAGCGATCGGCCGGATGCTTGGGCGGGTCCGACGCAGAATCCGAGCATAGTGGCGAATGTCCAGAACTGCCACTCAACCCGTGCGAGGACAAGGCCGCTGCCAAACAGGATCAGACCCGTCAGGGCCAGCAGGATCGTTCGCTTTGGACCGATGGCGTCGTCAATCCAGGCGAAACCAGCCGCGCCGGTGCCAGCCGCAATATTCAGGGCTATGCCGAAGATCAGTATATCGGCGGGCTCCATTCCGAACTCGGCGGCAGCATAAATGCCGCCAAAGGCAAACAATGTTACAAGGCCGTCGTTGTAAAACATATGCGCAATCAGGAAGCGCGCAACGGGTGAATTCGGTTCCAGAAGGTGGAGCGTGCTCCGCAATTGCCGAACACCGGCTTTCGTCGCGGAACGAAGGTTCATGCCCGTGGCCGCACGATCGGGGGTCAGCAGGAACAATGGCACTGAAAAGATCAGGAACCATATTGCAACGAAGAGACTCGTAGCGCGCACCGGTTCCGCGCGGTCGGCATCCAGCCCGAAGATCTCCGCTCCGCCGCCACGCAGGATCCAGAGACATCCGAGAAGGCACATGATGCCGCCGAGATAACCCAGCGCCCATCCCCAGCCAGAGATGCGCCCAAGCCTGTCTGCGGGGGCGATATGTGGCAGCATGGCGTCATAGAACACGATCGCGAACTGGTAGGTTATCGCGGCCGCGGCATAGATAATCAGAGCGGATGTCAGGTATTCCGGCGACGGCTCCACAAACCACAGAAAGGCCGTGATGATGCAGCAGGTAGTGCCGAAGACCAGTATCCACGGTTTTCGTGTGCCCATATTGTCCGCAACTGCGCCCAGAAAGGGGCTGATAATCGCTACGATAATTCCGACAAACATCAGCAGGCGGCTCCACAGGACAGTGCCCTCTACCGGCGTCAGGGCGACGGACTGGGTGAAATAGGCGGAAAAGATGAAGGTGGTGACCACTGTCGGAAAAGCGGAATTCGCCCAGTCATACAGGCACCACGCGGCAAGACCGGCGCGCGGCGCGCCGTGTGGACCGGCATCACTGATTGCAGGCGGGTGTTGATCATCCGGAAGTTGCATCATCACCTTCTTTCGCAAAAACCACGACTCTGTCCGAAATTGCTTTTTCACCGCAATTCGCCTGAATAACCAACCTCGCCCTGTCACGAAGCTCGATGGCGTCCGAGAACGCCTGACCCGCGGGCCTCAGCGGTTTCGAAACGGAAACCTCTGCGGCGCCGCGGCGTGGAAACCATTGCTCGCCACGAAGTATCGAACGGGTTCCCCTGATCGCGATCGGCAAGACAGAGACATTCGCGGTGCAAGCGACCGAGAAGGCGCCCAGCCTGAAGGGTAATAGCCCCGGCTCTCTGAAAAAAGTGGCTTCGGGAAAAAAGACCAGACATTCGCCGGCGCCTGCTAGCTTCTTCAGCGCATCGACTTCGGTTTGTCCCGTTTCCACGGCGGTCCTTTCGGCGAAACGGGTGCCAAGTCTGCGCAAGAAAGGTCCGGCAACGCGCTGGCTGGCCAATTCCTGTTTTGCAATGAATACCGGTTGGCCAGGTAGGAGTGCAGCCAGCAAAACCGCGTCGAAATAGCTCGAGTGGTTGGCGATGATAACGCCGCAGTCGGATTTCAGCAGTTCTTTCCCTGTTATGACAAGCGGAATCCTCTGTAGACGAAGGCAAACCCGCGCCATGATCCGGACCAGGCGCCAACGCCAAGACCGCTTTGGCAACGACAGCACGCCGATCCACGTGACCGCCCCGACGCAGTAGATCACGCCCCACCACCAACCTGCGTAGATCAGATCCCGCATCATTGTCGCCAGATGCCGCATCTGCGTAAGCGGTCGCGTCAGTCGTAACCTGAGTACCTGCATCCAGACGGCACGGCCTGGTTTCCCAAGCTTCCCGGAGACGAAAAGCTCTCGGGTTGTCGATCTGCGTATCTTTCCGCTTGAGGTCTTCGGCACCGAATGCGGGGGAGCGATGATGACCTTGTCGGCCGGCATTCCCAAAAGATCAGTTACCCTCTCGCCGACCTTGGAGTGCAATTCCGACACGGTCGCCGTGTCGAGGTTGCGGCTCTCAGCCACGACGACAAGTTGCTCGGTGCCGCTCTTGGGATCCGGGCATGCGAAAGCGGCGACACATCCCTTGCGGATGCCATCTATATTGCCGACGGAATTCTCTATCTCTTCGGGATATATATTCCGACCGCCCTTGATGATGATATCCTTTGTCCGGCCTGTTATGAAAACGTGGCCGTTGGCGATATAGGCCAAATCACCGCTGTCGAGCCAGCCATCGTGGAACAGGGATAGCGACCTTTCGGGGTCGCGGAAATATCCTTTGGTCGATGACGGGCTCTTGAATTCCAGACGTCCCTGATGCCGCTCAGCGACCTCACGGCCAAGCCGGTCGACGATGCGAATCTGGTTGTCGGGCAGGGGCAGGCCGCTGGACACGAAGGACATCGGGTCCCTGTCGGTGTCACCGGCAAGGGCTGCGATACCGTCCTGCGACATGGAACGGCGGTCGATCTTTTCGATAACGGGCTTTTGCCCAAGCGGGGAGAATGCCACCCCGACCGCATTTTCGGCCAGTCCGTAGACCGGTGTAAGAGCCTCGGGTTTCAGGCCATAGGGCTCAAACCGCTGGTTGAATTTGCGGATCGTTTCGGCGCTGACGGGTTCTGCCCCGTTGGAGATCATGCGAAGCGAGCCTAGATCAAGGCCCTTGATCGCGGTTTCGTCGATCTTGTTGGCGCAAAGTTCGAACGCGAAATTTGGCGCGGCCGACAGCGTGCCAGAGTTGCGGTGTATCGCCCAAAGCCAGCTTTCGGGGCGGACGATGAACCTCAACGGCGACATGACCACCACAGGCGCCGCATAATAAAGGCTGCCGAGCCATGCGCCGATGAGGCCCATATCGTGATAGAGCGGAAGCCAGCTTATGAAGACATCCTTCGACGACGCCTCCAGTGCTGTTCCCATCGCGCGAATATTGGCAAGAAGATTAGCGTGTGTCAGCATGACACCCTTCGGATCGCCAGTGCTGCCGGAGGTGTATTGCAGAAGAGCAAGATCATCCGGTTGCAGTTCTACGGATGCCGGCTCGGTGTCCATTGCGTGAAGATCGGCGACAGTCATGACATGTCGCAAGGATGCAATCTGCCCCGAGAGCAACCCTGCCATCGCTTTGCCTTCAGGCGGCACGATCAGGACTTTAGCTTCGGAGTTTTGCAGGATTTTCATTTGGCGTCGCAAGTGCTGTTCGAGCATGGACAGGCGCATCGGGGGGTACAGGGGCACTGGAACGCATCCGGCGAGCAGAACGCCGAAAAATGCCTCGAAAAACGGGCGTCCCGTGGGCAACATGATTCCTACCGACGATTGCGATCTGACCCCCGATTTTTGCAAGCTGCCTGCCAAGTGTCCGGCCGCTTCTGCCAGTTCTTTGTAAGTGATTGTTTCCGTTTCACGATATCCGTCAGATAACAGGATATGCGGGCGATCCGAATGGTGCCGGACATGCCAGTTTAGCACACCGGTCAGCGTCGTTTCCGAATTCGGAACCTCGTCGACCGGAACCTCGGGAAGCTGTGCGGCCCTCTCCGTCAAGAATGTTGCGGGGCCTGATCCAGAGCTTGCAACCTCGTTTACCAGATCGGCCGGCGTCTCGATGCGTGCGATCAGGTTTTCGGGAAGGCGGACCTTGAACTCCTTTTCGGTTCGCAAAAGCAGTTCGGATAGCCCGAGACTGTCGAAGGCAAGATCCCTTTGCAACGAGGAGGCCAGCGTTGCATGAATCGTGCGCTGCGGATTGATTTCACGCGCCAGGGTTTCGACAAGCGTCAGAACGCGTTGCTCCGGAGAGGCCCTCCCTTCGCGTAAATCCCTTTCGGGTTCCTGATGGTTCCTGTCCATGACCTTCTGGTTTAGCCTCCCGATCAAAACGCGATGGTCCAGAAACGCAGTCTAGCAATTTGATGCGTTTGATCCCTTGAGGCAGATCAAGGCGCTCACGACATCGGAAATCCGCCTTAAGATGCGCGCGTCCTTTGGGTTTCGTTGTCTATTGATGCCGGAGCGCGTCTATCGGATTCATCCTCGCGGCGCGTCTTGCGGGAAAATAGCCGAACACGACACCGACAGCAGCCGAGAACCCGAAGGCCATCAGGATTATCAGGGGGTCCGGCGAGAAAGGCACCCGCAGCAGATTCGCGCCAACCGCCGCCAGCGCCAAGCCTAGGAGAATACCGATCAATCCGCCAAACAGTGACAGGACTATGGCCTCGACGAGGAACTGAAGCATGACTTGCCCCTCTTGTGCACCGACGGCGAGCCTAATGCCGATCTCGCGCGTGCGTTCTGTTACCGAAACCAGCATGATGTTCATGATCCCGATACCTCCGACAAGCAGGCTGACTGCGGCGACTGCGGACAGAAGGCCTGTCAGAACGCCCGTGATGCCGGTCAGGACCGAGGCGATCTGTTTCATGTCGAAGACGTTGAAATCGTCTTCTTCGGTGGGCGATATCCTCCGCCTCTCGCGCATTAGGCTTTCAATATTCGCCTTGGCACTCTCGGTAGAAACTCCGGACTGAACGGCAACGTAGATTAAGACGATATCCGAATTGCCCGCGACGCGGCGCTGGAACGTCTTGATCGGGATCAGAACGAAATCATCCTGATCGGTGCCAAAGCTGGAGACGCCTTGTTCCTCCATGACGCCGATCACCCGGCAAGAGATCGTCTTGAGCCGGATATCCTGGCCCAGTGGATCGCCACCGTTGAAGAGTTCCCGCACGATTGTCTGGCCCAGCAGGCACACTGCCGAACCCGAGCGCAATTCGCTCTCATAGAATGGACGGCCCTGTACAACCGGCATGTCGCGGGTCTCCAGATAGCGGCTGTCCGTACCGATCACGCTGGTCGTGTGATTGCGGCTGCCGAGGATCGCGGTCATCGTTCGGGTATTCGCGGGTGCCGCCGCGCGGACACCGGGAACCTGCGTCTGGATCGCCTCGACGTCGCGCATATCGAACGCAGCCGAGGTTCCGCCGGAAGAGCCGGGCCCCTGCTGGGGCTGACCCGGACGCACCACAAGCAGGTTGGTTCCGAGTTTGGCGACATCCTGCGTCACCTGATCCTTGGAGCCTTGGCCGACAGTAACCATCGCGATCACAGCCGCCACCCCGATGACAACCCCCAAAATCGTCAGAAATGAGCGCAGCGCGTTGCGAAAAATTGCCTGTACCGCAAGCCGTATCGGTTCCCATAGCATTTCAGTTTACCTGCTTCGGGTCGCCATCGCTTGCGATCCGGCCGTCGATGAAGTGGATCAGGCGGTGGGCATATTCAGCCATATCGGGTTCGTGGGTGACCATGACGATGGTCATGCCGTCTTCGACATTGAAAGCGGTTAGAAGTTCCATGATCTCGCGACTGCGGGCGGTGTCGAGGTTTCCGGTAGGTTCGTCCGCCATGATGACAGCAGGTTGCCCCACGATCGCGCGGGCTATGGCAACGCGCTGTTGCTGGCCGCCCGAAAGCTCTGACGGGTCATGGTGGGCGCGATCCTGCAGACCGACCTTGGCAAGAGCGTCGAGCGCCAGAGCGCGGCGCTCCGCACGTGCTATCCCCTTGTATATCAGAGGTAGTTCAACATTATCGAGAGCCGAAGTCCGGGCGAGAAGATTGTACCCCTGAAATACGAAGCCGATATAATTGCGTCGGATCAGGGCCCGCTGGTCGCGGGACAGGCCGCCGACCTCGACACCCATGAACTGGTAAGCGCCCTGCGTGGGCGCATCCAGGCAGCCGAGTATGTTCATTGCCGTCGACTTGCCCGATCCGCTCGGCCCCATGATCGCGACGAACTCGCCGGCGGCAATTTCCATGTCCACGCCGTCCAGCGCACGAACCTCGGCGTCGCCGGATCCATAGACCCGGCTTATGCCGGAAAGCTGGATCAGGGCAGGCTCCGGTGACATCAGCCTGCCGCCATCTCGGTAATGACCAGATCGCCTTCGGATAAGTCGCCATCCAGTATGACAGTGTTCCGTCCATCCGTCGGCCCGGATCGCACCTTGGCCGGTGAGGCGATGCCGTCCCGCAACGCCCATAGCGTCCGGGTCCCGTCAGGATCGGGCAGGGCTTGCGCGGACGGGCGATCCTCCGGTCGTTTCGGGATCAAGAGGCCCAGCAGACCACCTCCGCCTTCGTCGGATTGTGTCGGCTCGGCAGGTGGAGCAAAGCGCAGCGCCGCGTTCGGCACCAGAAGCCCCCCGGCGATTTCGTTCACAATGATTTCTGCCGTCGCGGTCATGCCCGGCCGCAGCAAACGGTCCGAGTTGTCGATGCTCAGGATCGCCTCGTAGGTGACAACCCCTTCAATCGTCTGTGGGGCAAAGCTCACTTCAGCGATCGCGGCGGGAAAATTGCGGCCCTGATATGCTTCTACCGTGAAGGTTGCTTTCTGGCCGACCTTCACCGAGGCGACGTCAGCCTCGTCAATGTCGACCCTCAGCTCCATTTTGGACAGGTCGGCCGCTATCGTGAACAGAACGGGTGCCTGCAGGGAAGAGGCGACGATCTGGCCGACATCAACGTTGCGCGACAGGACGATCCCGTCTATCGGCGCGCAAATACAGGCCTTGGCTAGATTGGTTTCATCGATTTCCAGATCGGCTTCGGCCACCTTGGCATCGGCCTTTGCGACACCGGCGGCAGCGTCGGCGCGCGCATGGGCGGCCTCGGCGGCCTGAAGCGCCTGGATCGACGCTGCGTTTTTC
>JAHEFH010000141.1 GCA_024640245.1 Paracoccaceae bacterium
ACACGGCAATCGTCGCCGATGGTCGCTCCATATTCGATAACGGCCGTGGAGTGGATTATCGCAGTGTCACTGATCGACATCGGATTTCCTATGCCTCATCCGGCGGAACCATCATGGCCGCAAATTCGGCTTCGGCGACAACCTTGCCGTCCACGATACCTTCACCCCAGAAACGCCATAGCTTGCCACGACCGCGAATGACTTTGACGTGCAGTTCCAGTCGGTCGCCCGGTGATACAATATGCCGGAACTTGCATTTGTCGAGCGTCAGGAAATAGACCAGCATGTCGTTGTCGATCATATCCATAGTCTTGACCACCAGAACAGCGGCGGTCTGGGCCATTGCCTCGACGATAGTCACACCCGGCATGACCGGGCGTTCGGGGAAATGCCCCTGAAAATGTGGTTCGTTCACGGTGACGTTCTTGATCCCGACGGCGCTCTCGTTCAGCTTGATGTCCCGTACGGCATCGATGAACAGAAACGGATAGCGATGCGGTATCATCCGCTTGATTTCCTGAATATCAGCCGAGAAGAGCTGCTCTTTATCTTCAGACATTATTTGGCCTTTCATTGTTTCCCCAGCTCAACTTCAGGGATTTTGTCCGTATACGCCAGTTTAGCTATTTGTTGCCGTCGAGGGTAGCGCCGATTTCTTCATCAACGCGTTGTAGTGCCTGATCAGTAATATCTCCGGAACTGACAGCGAGGGCTATCGCCTGTTCGTTCAGCACGAATATAATGCCTCGATCGCCCATCAACTCCTGCAAAACCGGCCTCACCCTGTTCGAGAATTCCCGTCGGGCGGCGTCCAGTTCCTGGGCCAGCGCTGTTGCCTTTCCGTTTTGGGTGCTCCTGATCGCTTCGACCTTCACGTCGAACGCATCGGCAAGTATCCGGAATTCCTCCGCGGGCAGAGTTTTACGCTTTTTGGTCAGGTCCCGTTCTTCCTGCTCCAATTCGGCCTCTATCCGCCGATTCTCCTCGCTCAAAGCGGTGGACTTCTGTCGAGACGCATCCAGAATGGCCTTACCCGCAAGCGACTCCGAGAATAGCCGGTCAGAATTAAGCGAGGCAACGGGCAGACTCTCCCTATAAACAGGAAAGCCCTGTGCCCCCGCATTACCAGCAGACAGTAGCAGCCCGCAGACTACAACCAGAGCCCCCCGGATGCCTGCCAGCCTCGTCATCAGAAACGCGAATCGAGTGTCAGGCGAAACGCCTCTGTATTGTCGTAGTCTTCTTTGACAAGTGGATGAGCCAGGTTGACCCGGATTGGGCCGAGCGCTGTATCCCAAAACAGCGAAACACCGATCGCGGAGCGGACATTTGCGCTGTCATCCACAATTTCGCTACCTGCGGTATCGTCCAGTTTCCACACAGATCCGACATCCAGAAAAACACCGCCAAACAGACCGTATTCCTCGGGGAAGCCGATCGGGAAGCTTGCCTCGAAACGGGCGACGGCAAAATAATTGCCCCCCAGCGCGTCCCCATCCGCAACACCCGGATCACGTGGACCTATGCCACGATTTTCGAAGCCACGAAGACGGTCGCCACCGAGGTAGAACCTGTCCTGATACCTCGTTGCATCGGAATTGCCGGAAACCAAAACGCCCGCCTCAACCTCTGCGGAAACCACCACATCCTCGTTAAGGAAGCTGCGATAGTATTTCATCTGGCCAGAAGTCTTGCTGAAGGTCACATCTCCGCCGATGCCGGCAAACTCTTGTGTCGCCGAAGCCAGAAAACCTGCCGTCGGATCGACCCGTGAATTCCGGCGATCCAATGTATAGGTCGCACTGACGGAACTAAGAATTGCCTGCTCGATATCCGGTTCAATCAATGGCGAAATCGTTTCTCCCTCAACCAAAGTCGATTCCTGACTGGCGAGTCGGTATTTCAGCTCAAGCGAACTGTCTTCGCTCAGCGGGAACCTGACCCGGGGAACAATACCGACATCGAGGGTATCGAGCGGCAAATAACTCGACTCGGTCGTGTCATAGAAAGCTTCGATCCCTACCAGCAAGTCACGATCCTGCCAGGCGGGTTCGGTGAAATTGAGGCGGAAGGACCTTGAATCAGCGAGAGTAGAGAAGGAAAGACTCAGCGATTGCCCCCGACCCAGAAAGTTCCGCTCTGTCAAGCTTGCCGTCAACGAAGCGCCTTCGCCGGTTGAAAATCCGACGCCGAAGCTCAGTGAGCCGGTCGGGATTTCCTCGACGTTCACATCGACCACGGCCTGATCCGGTGCAGAGCCTTCCCTGGTTTCCACATCGACTTTTCCGAAAAACCCGGTCGCGCGGATCTTGTCGGTAGCTTCGCTGATTTCGCGGCGGTTGAGGGGATCGCCCTCGACCACGTTGAACTGACGGCGAATAACACGGTCCAGTGTGGCTATGTTACCTTCGATATCAATGCGTTCGATAAAGATACGTGGTGAACTCGCCAACTCGAACTCGATATCGACGGTGCGCGTCAGATCGTTGCGGACCACACGCGGCACAGCCTGGACAAACGGCAAACCCAGTTCTCCGGCACGCTCGTCAAGCCTTGCGAGAACCGAGTCAATCTGCCGATTATCGTAAACCTTGCCTGATTTTACATTCACGACACCGTCGAAATCTTCCACATTTACGTCCGGCGCCGTTGCCGTGAGCGACACATCTCCGAAGAAATACTGCTGGCCCTCGCGGACGGTATACGTCAGCAGAAACGCATTGCGCTCCCTTGCGAACTCAGGGGCAACAGACAGAACTTCAAAATCGATATAACCGCGCTGCAAATAGAATTCGCGCAACTTTTGCCGGTCGAATTCCAGTCGGTCCTGGATAAACGTGTCGCGACGAACGATAGCGCGGAATATGCCGGCCTGTTTGGTTTCAAGAACGCGGCGCAAACGGCGGTCGCTGAAATTCCGGTTACCGACAAAGCCGATACGACGCACTTCCGCCACACGTGCTTCGGAAACCTGAAACACCAGATCGACGCGATTGTCGGATCTGCGGATCAACTGCGGTTCGACGCTTGTGCCGATCCGGCCGACAGCAGCGTAAGCTTCGACGATAGCACGTGCGTCCTGCTCCGCAGTCACAGGTGAAAACGCCCTGCGGGACTGGGATTGCAAAAGTGGCAACAGTATCTCGTCCTTCAGACGGCGGTTGCCTTCAATGTTGATCTGGTTGATGGTCGGGTTTTCAACGACTTCGATCACCAGCCTGCCGCGGTCCGGATAGATTTCGACCGACTCGAAAAGGCCGGATGCAATCAACCTTTGCTTTGCTTCATTAATCTGGCCGGGGGTCAAGTCGACACCGGTCGGCAGATTCGCGATTACACGTATCGTGTCCGCCGCAATTCTGGCATTGCCGGATACGTCTATCCTGCTGAACGAGGCCACGGCCTGCGCCTGAACCTGCGTAGCAAAACCCATATCCGTAACGACACCGACAGCAAGAACAGCAAACACCGCGCCGGTCTTGGCCAAAGTCTTCAGCCCGAAAAATTCATTCACGACAATCCCTCGCCCAGTCTTGTGATTAACCTGTTATTGCCCGCGACTGTAGCGGACCGAAACCGGAAATCAAAGGCGCATTATGTCGTTGTAGGTTGCAAAAACCATCAGCAATAGAAGAAATGACACACCTAAGGACATTGCGTATTTGATGATCCGGTCACTGGGGGGCCTACCCCGCACGGCCTCGAACCCGAAAAGCACCAGATGACCGCCATCCAGAACGGGAATCGGAAACAGGTTCATTAGGCCGATTGCAGTCGAGATGACAGCAATCAGGCTGATCAGATCGAACAGTCCTCCAGATGCCGTGTCGCCCGATATCTGAGCAATTCCCAGCGGGCCCTGAAGATTTGTCGCGCTTATATCACCGACAATCATGTAATAAATGCCGGAAATGGATGCGGAAATCACGGCCCAAGTGCGATTAACGCCGTGCCAAAGAGCCGTCCAGGGCGCAGGCGTATAGGTCACAGGCTCAAACGCCAACCCGCCGAATACACCGATCGACACACGTTGCTCGTAGCCTCCGTCGGCGGCCTCTCGGTCGCGCAGTTGCGGCGTTATCAACAGAATTATCTGTTCACCGCCACGCCAGATTTTCAACGGAACGGCCTCTTCCTCCGCCGCAATGATCGTATTGCGCAATTGTGTAAAGGAATGAACCTGTTTTTCCCCGACTGCCAGAATGACGTCGCCCTCTTTCAATCCTGCTTTTGATGCCGGAGAAATAGGTTCCACGCCCGCAACCAGCGGTGGGAAGGGAAACGGTCCAACTGCGTCCAGTTTCTGGCCATTCCGCTCTACGGAATAGACTGTCTGTCCGGGAGGATCATTCTTGATCGCATAATCGAAAATTTCCGCGTAGCTTGCGACGGGCGTTCCGTTGACAGCCAGAATCAGGTCGCCGCTGCGAACATCAAACGTCTCATCGCTGACATCGATGACGCCGCCGATAACGGCTTCCTGCTTGGCGATGCCCGTATACATGATGAGGCCGGCAAACACGATGATAGACAGAACAAAATTGGCAGCCGGCCCAGCGAATACAGTCAATGCACGCCGCCCAAGCGAAGCCCCAGGGAAACTGCGCACCCGATCATCCGCGCTCATGTCGTCAAGGACTTTGCTGTCTGTGCGGCTGGAAGCATCCCTGTCTCCCAAAAATTTTACATAGCCTCCAAGCGGAATTGCGGACACCTGCCACTTGGTTCCACGACTGTCATGCCAGCTTTTGATGACAGGTCCGAAACCTAGTGAAAACACCTCGGCATGAATGCCGCACCAGCGACCAACGATGTAATGGCCGTATTCATGGATAAAAACCACGACACCAAGAACAATCAGGAATGGCAGTACAACCGAGAGAAATCCCCCGATCAACGGAATTGACTGTAATATGTCGAACATGGCTATTCCACCGCTGGTTTTAAACTAGTTTATTTACAAAGCGCCGGACCTCTGCATCGGTCCGGATTACATTTTCTAATGTCATATCTAGGCAGGAAACCGAGTTGGAAAAGGCTACCAGCGCTTTTTCTGTATAGTCTGCCATATCCAAAAAGCCAATTCTCCGCTGTAAAAACAAATCAAGTGAGGCTTCTTTTGCCGCATTGAAGACTGTACCGGCGGCTCCGCCAATGCGCATCGCCTCGAAAGCCAGTGAGATCGCCGGAAAACGTTTCAGGTCCGGGTGGTGGAATTCCATCCGGCCAATCTGCCCCAAATCCAGACGCTCTATCGGCAGGTCGGCCCGATCCGGCCAGTTTAGGGCATAGCCTATCGCGGCCTTCATGTCAGGCGGACCAACATGCGCGACAAGTGCCCCATCCCTGTAGCCTACCAGCGAATGGATCAGCGATTGGGGATGAACAAGAACCTCTAACTGGTCGGGCCGGAAATCGAACAGTTCTTTTGCCTCGATCAGTTCCATTGCCTTGTTGAACATGCTGGCGCTGTCGATCGAAATCCGCAGCCCCATATCCCAGTTCGGGTGGGCGGCGGCCTGCTCCGGTGTGGCGTTCGCCATGTCCGCCAACAGCATTTCGCGAAACGGCCCGCCGGAAGCGGTAAGAATCACACGCTCCACAGAATTGCGCTTTTCCCCGAGCAGGAGCTGGAAAATAGCAGAATGCTCGCTGTCGACAGGTAGCAGAACTGTATTGTGTCTGGCGCAGATATCGGGAAGCAGTCGGGAACCACAAACAAGGCTTTCCTTGTTTGCCAGAGCCAGAACCGAACTGGCCTCTGCCGCAGCCAAACTCATCTCCAGTCCTGCAAAACCAACGACAGCTGACATGACCCAGTCAACCGGCGTTGCGGCGGCCTCGATCAATGCGGAACGCCCGCCGAAGGCTTTGATACCGGTGCCTGCCAGCGCGTCACGCAATTCCTGCGTCAACGCCTCGTCCGCAATGACTGCCATCTGTGCGCCGAATAAACGTGCCTGTTCGGCCAACAGCGCAACATTGCGACCGCCAGTCAGAACCACAACATCATAGTCATCCGGCGCTGCGGCAATCAATTCCAGCGTCTGCACACCGACAGACCCGGTAGACCCGAAAACAGAAATTCGTTTCACCCGGTTATTCCCAGATTAGGCAGCAGGTTCAGAGTAGACATGATTCCGATAACAAAACAGGCGCCGAGCAAACCGTCGAAACGATCGAGCAGACCTCCGTGGCCCGGAATCAGCCCGCTACTGTCCTTAACGCCCGCGCGCCGCTTGATGCTGGATTCTGCAAGATCACCGGCTTGCGAGGCAATCGATACAAGCAAAGTCAGTAACAGCAGGCCCGGTTCGCCATTGCCGAAAGCCAGAAACAAACCACTTACCAACAGCGCCAGCACCCACCCGCCGATTGTGCCGGACCAGGTTTTCTTGGGGCTGATACGCGGAAAAATCTTGGGTCCGCCGATATAGCGCCCGGCAAAATACCCGCCGATATCCGTCGCGGCTACCACTGTGATCAGCCAGAACGTCCAGCGAAGGTCATATTGCCAACTGAATTGTTCAAGCGCGAGAGAAATTTCGACAATCGCGACGATGGCCACCAGACAGAGCAACGGCGACCGAAATCGGCCCAGCCACAGCGTCGCCGCCAGCGGTAGAAGATAGATATAGCGGATCAGGCCGAGATCGTGAAATACGGACATGAAAGCCGCAGCCGCAATCCCGGCAATGATGACACGCCCATAACGGTTCTCGCCGTACATCGAGGCAATTTCCCACGCCATCAGTGCCGATGTGATTGCCAGAAGAAACACGACCGCGGCACCACCGATCCAGAAAGCGCCGATAGACACAAGCAACAGAACGGCAGAAGACTGGCTACGAACCAAAAGATCCGGAAAG
>JAHEFH010000142.1 GCA_024640245.1 Paracoccaceae bacterium
CATTGACTGGGTGCTGGAGCAGGACGAGAATTTTGAAAACGGGGATTGGGAAGTGCGGGTTAAGACGATTTCCGCAATTTCTTCACAACATTCTGGTGACCCGATTGGAGCCAAGGACCTCTTCGCGAAATGGAATCGGACCCGTCAGAGGCAACGACCTACCGCGCAACCACTTATAAATAATACTAAATATATCAGAAATTTGGTGGAGCCTAGGAGCATCGAACTTCTGAACTCTTCGCTGCCAGAGTCGAGATCGGATTATTCGGTGAATGGAGGAAAGGGCGCGGAAATGATAGGAAATGGAGGATATTGAAGGTTCGTGAGAGGGATATCGCAAGGAAGTTGATGGTTCAATTTGGTCAAGTTGGGTGGAAACTAGTTGAGTTTGGTGCAGGAGACCGGACGCTGACCGAATTGGCCCAAAGCCACATTTGATCGCAGCGCGGACAAAGACAACTCTGCGGGTTGAAGCGGCAACAGGGTTCGAATCCAGACATCTCAAGCAATTTCAATCACGAGCGACATCTCTACAGCAGGGTCAATTTTAAGCTGAACCGCACCGCCGCTTTGGCCGGGTGGCGCGAACTTGGCGCGCCAAAAAAGGTGGCTATGGTTGGTAAACATAGACTAATTCTACTCGTCTGACACCACCATAGGGAAACTTTGCATCACTCCAGTTCCGACATGTTTTCGTGGAGTCTCTCGATCTCTGTCAGGTATTTCCGGCCTTCATTCCCCAGTCGCTTTATCGTTGCGATTGACAAGGCCCGGATAACCGCCATTACGCCAAGATAGGAATCCACCAACTGCGGGGTCTCGACACCGCAGTTGACGTTCCATTTTGCGTGGGCCGGGGCCTCCCTGACACTGTTGTCGGTGATGAGTACTATATCCGCACCGGTCGAGGCCACGGCTTTGACAAAGTCGGTGAAAAAGGCAGGGCGTCGACGCAATCCTACAATGAAGGCGACGTCACCGGCTTCGAGTCCCGCTATCCCGTCGGCCAAAGTTTCAGTGGAATAGTTCATCAGTTCGACGTCGTTGCGAAACGGACGCAGCGTGGCGCAGCCGTACTCGGCGAGGATACGGCTGTTTCTGAAGCCGGCAAACCTTACGCGCCTTGCCGTTGCCAACCGCTCCGCGACTTCCTTTACCGTAACGGGGTTCAGACCGGTCAGCGACGTTTCCACCAGTGCCGTTTCCGCGCGAACCTGATCCGACAGGAACCCCGACCTGCTGATCGTGGTGTCCTGGTCTTCGTACAGGTAGAGCGGTGAACCTTGGGCCCTGAGTTGCCGGGAGGCCCGACGCGCCTCTTCAAAGTTGGTGTATTCAAGCCGCCGGAACAGGCGGGAAACAGTGGCGTTGGAAACACCTGTCAAAGCTGCAAGTTCCGAAGCCGTCCAGATTGCAAGGTCTCCCGGCCGACTCAGAATTGTGTCAGCTACTTTTTTCTCGCCTTCCGGTAAGTTCGGATAGGCTCGATGTACGCGCTGGGTCAAAGAGAGCCTGGAAATTGATTTTGTTTTTTCAGCCATTTAAGACCTCGCGAAGAGAAATAATATTTTCACTATTGCAATGTAAACGAAAAGATCATTTCATCAAGCAATAGTTTCAGTTCTTCTACCGGAGAATCAGCAGTTATGCAGCCCATTGCATTAGTCGCAAAAACATGGAGCCTACGAGTCAATTGGATCGTAGAGCGCGTGTGTGTTCTTTTGCTTGTTGTTCTGGTGCTTGACGTCTGGCTTGGCGTCCTCGCCCGCTACGTTATACCCCTGCCGCTGACATTCACCGAGGAACTTGCGCGCTACCTCATGATCTGGATGGCGCTATTGGCGGTTTCCAGCGGGATAGCCTATCGGGAACACATCGGGGTCGAGTTCGTTTTCTCGCGATTGCCCGCACAGGTTCGGCGGGTGTTGGCGATCAGTTTCGATCTCATTGCTTTTGCGTTCTTTTTTGCGCTTTTCTGGTACGGTCTGGCGTTTGCCGAACGCGGATTTTCCCGCCTGACGATGATCTATGCGATGCCGAAAGGCTATCCGTTTGCAGGGGTTCCGCTCGCCGCCTTCATGGCCTGCGTGCAACTTTTGCTGATTGGAATTCACGACATTTTTGCGGAGCGCGCACCTGAATCCACAGGGGCCGCCATAGCCGGACAGCAGGAGGAATTGTAATGGGCATGTATCTGGTTCCAATCGCGTTTTTTGGCTTCCTTGCCTTTGGCATGCCGGTCGGTTTCGCTATCGGTGTGGCCGGAATGATTGGTATTCTGGATATGGGGCCGCGCTTTATGACCATGGCGCCGGATCGTGTCTTTGCTGGTCTTGATCTGTTTCCTTTCCTTGCAATGCCTTTCTTCATTCTCGCCGGCGAGATCATGAACCGTTCGGGAATTACACAGGGACTGGTCAAACTGGCAGATTCCCTGGTTGGCTGGATGCGCGGCGGCATGGCTCATTCCAATATGGTCGCGTCTGTCATGTTTGCAGGGATTACGGGTTCCGCGACCGCTGACGCCGCCGCCTTCGGGAATACACTTGTGCCTGCGATGGAAAAAGCTGGTTATACGAGACCCTATGCCTGCGCGGTGACTGCGGCCGGCTCCATCATCGGCCCGACGATACCGCCTTCGACTCTGATGATTATTTACGGGTCGATCATGGGCGTTTCGATTGCTGGACTGTTTGCGGCCGGCATTCTACCGGGTTTGCTTATCTGCGCAATCTGTATGGCGGTCATCGCGCTTACCGCGCGCCGTAAGAACCTGCCCAAGGGAGAAATCCGCCCGAGTATCCGCCTCGTCTTTGCGGCACTCCGCGAAGGAATACTCGCGGCGCTTCTGCCAATCTTCATTCTCGGCTCGATCCTGGGTGGTTTCGCGACTCCGACGGAGGCTGCCGCGATCGCGGTTGCCTATGCGCTGTTTGTCGGTGGCGTGATATATCGTGCTCTCAGTTGGAACGACCTTTACGAGATCGCCGTTCGGACAACGCGGATCACGGGCGTGATCTTCCTGATTATCGCTGCGGCGTCGATCCTTGGCTGGTGGATGACGTTCAACCGCATACCGCAAATGATTGCGTCCGCCATGTTGTCCATCTCGGAAAATCCGGATGTAATAATCGGCCTGATACTCCTCCTTCTGCTGTTGATCGGCCTGGTCATGGACATCAACGCAACGCTGATTATCCTTGCTCCGGTCCTCGCGCCCCTCACGATGGAAATAGGAATGGATCCGGTCCATGCAGGGATCATGATTATCCTTGCGCTGAATATCTCTCTTATGACGCCGCCCGTCGGGGCCTGCCTGTTCGTGCTGGCCTCGGTCACCGGCGAGAAGGTTGAGGCCATAACGAAGGAACTTTGGCCCTTCATCATTGCCGAGGTTTTGATCCTAGTGCTCATTGCCTTCTGGTCTGACCTAACTCTCTTTATTCCAAGACTGCTCGGACTCTGAGCAGCAACCAAGCCCACCAACAGGAAAGGACAAAACAATGTCATTTATCAAGAACGTAACACTGGGCCTTGCGGTCGCATGTATCTCGGCCCAGGCCTATGCGGCAGACGTAACCATCCGTCTTGCCCATCTGAACCCGGACGATCCCTTCAAGAGCCACTCCGGCGCCATGACCGCGGTTTTCAAATCGCTGGTGGAGTCCAACTCCAACGGAGCGATCGAAGTCCAGCTGTTTGCCAACGGCCAGCTTGGCAAGGACAACGAGGTTATCGATCAGGTTCGCGCTGGACTTGTGGAAAGCACAATTTCGTCCTCGGGCGGTATCGCACAGCACTATCCACTGGTCGGCGTGTTCGATATTCCCTTCGCATTCCCGAACATCGGCGTAGCCAGTCGCGTCATGCACAAGGATAGCGCATTTGGCAAAAAATTCGTTGCCGATCTGGAATCCAAAACTGAGCTGAAAGTCCTCGGACTGCTGGATTCGGGCGGGTTCTTCGCGTTCTCGAACTCCAAGAAACCTATCACGTCGGTTGCCGATATGGAAGGTCTGCGTATCCGTACGATGACGCTGCCAACGCATGAGGCGATCGTGTCGTCGCTGGGCGGTCAACCGACGCCACTGCCTTGGGCCGAAGTATACACGGCGCTGCAAACGGGTGTGGCAGACGGTCAGATGAACCCGGTTCCTGTCATCGCTTTCGCCAAGTTCGACGAAGTGCAGAAGTACCTGTCTATTACAAACCACGTCATCACCCCGTATGTCTGGACGATGAACAAGGATTTCTATGCGGGCCTGAGCGACGAGCACAAGAACCTGGTGAACTGGGCGGCCGAAGTCGCGACGGAATCCGGCCGCGCTATGAGCCGTGTAATCGAAGCTTCGGAAAGCGGACTGCCAGCACTTGCCGCCAAAATGGAAGTGAACGTTGTCCCACCGGCTGAACAGCAAAAGTTCGCAGAAGTGGCTCAACCCGTCGTGCGCGCCCTGATCGAAGAGAAATACGGTGACGAAGGCAAAGACATGCTGGACGCACTGCTAAACTCGATCAGCGAAGAAAAAGCGAAGTTCTGACCCCAAGCGCTCCGGGCAGCCGATCCTGCCCGGGGCTATCCCCTTGAATAGACTAAAAGACCACAGAGGTACTCATGACCAAAGAGATTTACCGCAACGCAGATGCCGCACGCGGTTTCACCCTTATAATCAATCCTTTGGCAAGCAAGGATAAATCCTGGACCCCGCAACAGGACAGTATTCTGAATGACGCGAATTTCGCACAGGCGAAAGCAACGATCTCCTCTTGGCACGGATACAAGATGACGCCGCTCGTGTCCCTATCCGAACTGGCTGCCGAAGCCGATGTCGCTTCGCTGCACTATAAGGACGAAGGTTCGCGGTTCGGCCTCGGCAGTTTCAAGGCGCTGGGCGGTGCCTATGCGGTGGCGCGGCTGTTGCAGCGCGAGGTTGAAACCTGCCTCGGCGTTCCGGTTTCGATGCAGGATATCGTATCGGGTGCACATGCCGATCTGGTTTCGAAAATAACCGTCTGTTGCGCGACGGACGGCAACCACGGACGATCGGTTGCCTGGGGCGCGCAGACCTTCGGTTGTCGCTGTGTGATCTTTATACACGCTACTGTGTCGGAGGGCCGGAAAACAGCCATAGAGGCTTATGGCGCGGAAGTCCGCCGTTGCGACGGGAACTATGACGACAGCGTCCGCGAGGCCCAGGAAACAGCCACGCGTGAAGGTTGGTTTGTCGTTTCGGACACATCCTACCCCGGATACATGGAGGTCCCGAAGGACGTCATGCAGGGATATGAACTGATGGCGGCCGAGGCTTTTGACCAGTCGGTAGTTCCCCCTACACATATCTTCATTCAAACCGGCGTCGGCGGAATGGCCGCTGCGGTCGCTGCGCAAGCGAAGCGCCGCTGGGGCAATGACCGCCCCACGATCGTTCTGGCCGATCCCGATCTATCTGCGTGCTGGCTGGAAAGCTTTCGCGCTGGCAAGCCCACCGCTGTCGAGGGCGATCTGGACACATTGATGGCCGGTCTTGCCTGCGGCGAGGTATCTTCCCTTGCCTGGGAAATACTGAAGGATCACGGCGACGCGGTCATGGCGTTGCCCGACGAGGCGGCTATCGAATTCATGAAACGCCTGGCAAACCCCAAAGGCGATGATACGGCCGTTGTAGCCGGCGAATCCGCCGTTGCGGGACTGGCGGGACTCATGGCCGCCTCAACAGACAAGGAGGCCCGCGAGAGCCTTGGCTTGGGGCCGGATTCGCGCGTACTGGTCTTTGGCACCGAGGGTGACACGGACCCGGAACTCTACAAGCAGATCGTCGGCAGGGATGCCGCCGCTGTATTGGAAAAATCGAAATGACTACACCGACTATTTCAGCCGAAAGGCTCATGAACCGTATCCGGACTCTGGGCGAAGTCGGGGCTTTGCCCGGCGGCGGCGTGTGCCGCCTGGCTTTGACGGACCAAGACAAGGCAGGCCGTGACTTGCTGGTATCCTGGATGAAGGAACTAGGCCTGGAAGTTTCCATCGACGTCATCGGCAACATCTGGGGCATTCGTGCCGGGGTAGAGCAGGGTGCCCCCATCATGATGGGCTCGCACATCGATACCGTCGCCACCGGCGGTCTATACGACGGGGCGGCAGGCGTGCTGGTCGGTCTGGAAGTGATCGACGCCCTTAACGTGGCTGGCGCAAAGACCCGTTGTCCTGTTGCGGTCGCCGCGTTTACTAACGAAGAAGGTGCCCGTTTCGCGCCCGATATGATGGGATCTGGCGTGCATCAAGGCGCGCTGGACCTCGGTGAAATGCTGGCGACGGTGGCCACCGACGGCAATGGCGTCTTGGGCGAGGAACTGAAAAGGATCGGTTACAGCGGGGATATACCGCCTGCGTCGCTGACGCCGAAAGCCTACCTTGAGTTGCATGTCGAACAGGGGCCGGTCCTGGAGCAGGAGAAGATCCAGATTGGCGCGGTGACCGGAGTACAGGGTATTTCCTGGACTGAATTCGTCATCGAAGGCCAGTCGAACCACGCCGGAACCACGCCCATGTCCATGCGGCACGATGCCGGCGCAGTCGCCGCCGCAATTGCCGTCGAGGCGCGCAAGATCGCGACCGAGTTCGGGCCTCCGCAAGTGTCGACGGTGGGCGTGTTCGAGGTTTCACCGGGTCTGGTGAACGTGGTCCCGCTGCGGGCACGGCTGACGGTGGATTTGCGCAATACCAGCGACGAGCTGCTGAAAAAGGCAGAAAAACGCCTGATGGCGACGGCGGAAGCGACCGCCAATGCCGAGGGATGCACCCTGAAGACCCGCAGTCTAGCGAGGTTTGCGCCGGTTGAATTCGACGAAGCTGTCGTGG
>JAHEFH010000143.1 GCA_024640245.1 Paracoccaceae bacterium
TTTTCCCTCTTTTCGCCCGGAGCTTGGCGAAATATTCGACCCGTTTCTTCAACTCCCGCTCAAAGCCCCGATCCTCGGGCAGGTAATAAACACCACGGGGCATCGCCTCGGGGAAATAGTTTTGGCCGGAAAACCCGTCCGGCTGGTCATGGTCGTAAAGGTACCCCTCGCCATAGCCCTGATCTTTCATCAGGCCGGTTGGCGCATTCAGGATATGTTTCGGCGGAGGTGCCGATCCGGTCTTTTTCGCCGCTTGCCGCGCCTGCGAGAAACCGGCATAGGCGGCGCGCGATTTCGGTGCCAGCGCCAGATAGACAACCGCCTGCGCCAGAGCCAGGTCCCCTTCGGGACTGCCGAGACGCTCATAGGTCTGCCAGGATTGGAGACAGACCGCCTGCGCCTGCGGGTCGGCCAGACCGATATCCTCGACCGCCATACGCGTGATTCGCCGCGCAAGATAGCGGGGGTCTTCGCCACCATTCAGCATCCGGGCAAACCAGTAGAGCGCGGCATCCGGATCGGACCCCCGCACGGATTTGTGCAGCGCGGAAATCAGGTTGTAATGCTCGTCGCCGGATTTGTCGTAATTCGGCATGCGTTTCGACAGGCGCCGCGCCATCGTCTCGACATCGACCCGGTCGCCGTCTTTCCACGAAAAACACTGCTCCAGCAGGTTCAGCAACGCCCGACCGTCGCCGTCCGACATATCCAGAATCGCTTCGCGCGCCTCTGCCGTCAGCGGCAGTTTGCGTTTGACGGTGCGCTCCGCGCGCTGAGCGAGCAGTTCGAGGTCCGCCAGCGTCAGTCGTTCCAGAACCAGCACCTGCGATCGCGACAGCAGCGCCGAATTCAGTTCGAAAGACGGGTTTTCCGTCGTTGCCCCGACCAGCACGATGGTGCCGTTTTCCATATGAGGAAGAAAACTGTCCTGCTGCGATTTGTTGAAGCGGTGGATTTCATCCACGAACAGCAGGGTTCCCTTGCCGTTCTGTCGGCGCAGGCGCGCCGCCTCGAATATTTTTTTCAGATCGGCGACACCCGTGAATATCGCGCTGATCTGGACGAAAGCCAGTTTGACCTCGTTCGCCAGCAGTTTGGCCAGCGTGGTCTTGCCAACCCCCGGCGGGCCCCAGAAAATGACCGATCCCAGCGACTTGTTGGCAAGCATGGTTCGCAAAGGCCCGTCAGGCCCGAGCAGATGTTCCTGACCGATCACCTCGTCCAACGCAGACGGGCGCAATCGCTCGGCGAGCGGCGTCACGCCACCCGCCAAATCCTTGTCCCCCGACGCCTGTTCGAACAGATCCGCCACTCGAATGTCCTTATTACCCTGACCCCGCTTAACCTAATGAACGAAGATAGGACACTCAATACGGCGTGGATGTCAATTGAGCGTATTGACCAGACTCATTCTGACAACCCGGTTCATCGCGCCTTCAATGTCCAGTTTCGGCCCCGCGGCTTCGCACTCGTAGCCGATTCTGCTCATCCAGCGGCCCCAGACAACCGGACACAGTCCGTAAAGCTGGGTCGCCCCGAGGGTCCGAGCCGCGTTGATCATCTCTCCCATCAGGTCGCGCTGCACTTCGGCGCGCTTGGTGGACGGAACGCTTTGCGAGATGAATACGCGCGAGGACTCCCAGACATGGCTTGCAACAGGCGCTTCGTCATAAAGGAGGTTTGAAGGGATCGACCCCAATAGGCCGAGTTGCGCGTCGCGGATCATGTAGGAGTAGATACCGCATTTCGCAGTGGTCGGCGTCAGCCGGATACCGGCCAGAACCTGTCCGAATTCATGAACCGCGATCCAGCGACTCTGCGGTGTGTCGTACTGGTCGAACTCCATCCCCTCGGCTTGGGGGAGATCCCATTTCCGGTGAACGATAAACGATTCATGCCTTGCGCGCAGAACATTGGTGAACAACATTCCATGGTCATGCATATTGCTGAAAGAAAGGGTAGTGGTTTGCATATTAGCCTCCGGGCTTGGTTGGTGAACTCCAACCCTGCGCGGCGACTGCCTATAGAAGTTTGTATTCGATCGCTCTTTGAATAGCTTCTGCCGTTGTTCTGGCGAGTAACCTCTCTCTGGCCGATTTCAACCTAGCTTTCAGGGCACTTTCGGATATTCCTAATTGCGCAGCAGCAGCAGCATAACGACTTCCATTTGCAATCAAGCGCAGGGCATCAATCTGTGCGTCGGTCAGGCTGTCTGGCGGCGTGGTTTCCACGTGCAGTAAGTGCACGATCCCGGCAATTTTCTGGATTTCGCCGTCAGTAAATTCCCTGTCAGGCCTCGAAAATCCGCCAATAGATCGCGATGAAAGGGGGCCGTGCGAAACGGCCACTCCGTAGTTCAAACCATGTGCAGCAGCCTGTCCCCAGATATCGTGCGGGTCCGGAATGGTAATTTCACTCCAGCGCCGCGTGCCCTCCTCGCTAAAGCCCCAGGACACCATAGGGTCACAAAGCATGTAACCCTTCTGTGTATATACCTCGATCCACTCGGGTGGATATGTGCGGTAAAGAAACAGCGCCGACGCAAACCGGATATGCAACCCCAATGCGTAACCGCTGGGCGCGAGTGCGCCCAGTTTTGCAAGCTGTACATCTATACCTATCTTTTTGGACATGTCTTTTTAGACAAGTTGTTTTTTTGACAGTCAACCTTAAATTGAACATTGTGCAAAGTATTTGTAATTTATTAACTAGGATTCGAGCGTAATGACCGCTTTCAACATACCGCCAAAATCATTCCTCAAGGCCATGAAGCTTCCAGACGACCAACGCCGGAAAATGCTGGAGGCTCTAGGGGCTAAAATGATGGACCAACTCAGATCAGACCGGGAATCACTGCAGCGCGCCGCGTTGAGCGTCAAACTTGTTTCCAAGAACGCCTGAATACATTCAATCGCTTCCAAAAAGCAAAAAACCCGCGAGAGTCTCGCGGGTTTTTTCATATCTGCTGTCTGTGCGGAAGACTTAGCCTTCGGCGTTCTCTTCGGCTTCGACGCGGGCCTTGTCGGCTGCGCCCTTGGCCGCTGGATCGCGGTCTACCAGTTCGATGATCGCCATCGGCGCCATGTCGCCATAGCGGAAGCCGGCTTTGAGAACGCGGACGTAACCACCCTGACGTTCTTTGTAGCGCGGGCCGAGTACATCGAACAGTTTGGATACATAGGCATCCTGCTTCAGTTTCGATGCGGCCTGACGGCGAGCGTGCAGATCGCCACGTTTGGCCAATGTGATCAGCTTTTCAACGATCGGGCCAAGCTCTTTGGCTTTCGGCAATGTTGTCTTGATTTGCTCATGTTCGATGAGCGAGCCCGCCATGTTGGAAAACAGAGCCTTGCGGTGCTCATGTGTCCGGTTCAGGCGGCGGTAACCACGTGCGTGACGCATTTTTTGGGTCCTTTCGGTTCGTTTCTACTTTGTCCGGCAGCCGATTGCGATTACGGCCACTCTCCTTGGGGCTTCGCGCCCATGTTTTCCCCGGCATTCCGGGCATTTGAGGCCGGGGTTGCCCCCGGCCTTATTCCTTAGAACTGGTCTTCGAATTTCTTGGCCAGCTCTTCGATGTTGTCCGGTGGCCAATCCACGATATCCATGCCGAGGTGCAGGCCCATTCCGGTCAGTACTTCCTTGATCTCGTTAAGGGACTTCCGGCCGAAGTTCGGCGTGCGCAACATTTCGGCTTCGGTTTTCTGGATCAGATCGCCGATGTAGACGATATTGTCGTTCTTCAGGCAGTTTGCCGAACGGACAGACAGTTCCAGTTCGTCGACCTTCTTGAGCAGAAGCGGGTTGAATTCCAGCTCTTCTTCCTCGTCGGCGCGCTGTGCCGCTTCGGGCTCTTCGAAGTTCACGAAGATCGACAGCTGGTCCTGCAGAATCCGCGCCGAATAGGCGATCGCGTCTTCCGGCGTGATGGAGCCGTCGGTTTCGATTTTCATCGTCAGCTTGTCATAGTCCAGAACCTGGCCTTCGCGCGTCGGTTGCACGTCATAAGAAACCTTGACGATCGGCGAGAACAGCGAGTCGATGGCAATCAGGCCGATCGGCGCATCTTCGGGGCGGTTCTTGTCGGCAGCGACATAGCCCTTGCCGGTTTCGACAGTCAGTTCCATGAACAGGGAGGCGCCTTCGTCGAGGTGACAGATGACGTGTTCCTTGTTCAGGATCTCGATGCCGGCGGATTCGGAAATATCGCCTGCGGTTACAACGCCCGGACCCTTGGCAGAGATCGACAGGCGCTTGGGCCCTTCGACTTCCATGGAAACGGCGACGCCCTTGAGGTTCAGAACCATGTCGGTAACATCTTCACGCACACCTGCAACCGAGGAGAACTCGTGCAGCACATTGTCGATCTGGACGCTCGTGATCGCCGCACCCTGCAGCGAAGACAACAATACTCGACGCAACGCGTTGCCGAGCGTCAGGCCGAAGCCCCGCTCCAGCGGTTCTGCAATCATGGTTGCCTGGCGCAGAGGGTCAGCGCCTGGTTTGATTTCCAACTGCGTTGGCCGGATCAGCTGCTGCCAATTCTTATGGATCATATTAGCCTCCATTCTTGTTCACCGACAGGATCCATCAAGTCGGGAACGCCCGAGGTTACATTAAATACAATGGAGCCTGCCCTGTGCGGGCAGGCGATAATTATACGCGGCGACGTTTTGGAGGACGGCAGCCGTTGTGTGCCATTGGCGTAACGTCGCGGATCGACGCAATGTTGAAACCGACCGCAGCCAGAGCGCGCAGGGCCGATTCACGACCCGAACCCGGACCCTGAACCTCAACTTCCAATGTCTTAACACCGTGTTCCTGAGCCTTTTTACCGGCATCTTCCGCAGCCATCTGGGCGGCGTAAGGTGTCGATTTCCGGGAACCTTTGAAACCCATCGAACCGGCGGACGACCATGCGATTGCATTGCCCTGTGCGTCGGCGATCAGGATCTTGGTGTTGTTGAAGCTGGAGTTTACGTGAGCAACCCCGGCGCTGATGTTTTTACGCTCTTTGCGCTTCAGCTTAACTGTCTTTTTTTCGCGTGCCATGATGTTCGCTCCCTACTTCTTCTTGCCAGCGATGGCTTTGGCTGGGCCCTTGCGGGTCCGTGCGTTTGTGTGGGTGCGTTGGCCGCGTACAGGCAGCCCGCGACGGTGGCGCAGGCCGCGGTAGCAACCCAAGTCCATCAGACGCTTGACGTTCATCGAAACTTCGCGGCGCAAATCGCCCTCGACGTTCAGGTTCGCATCGATATGTTCGCGAATTTGAAGAACTTCCGCATCGGAGAGTTCGTTTACACGGCGGGTAAGATCGATACCGACCGCGGTGCATACCTGCTCTGCAGTCGCAGGGCCGATACCATGAATATATGTGAGAGCAATCGGGACCCGCTTATGGGTCGGGATGTTCACGCCAGCAATACGTGCCACGTTATGTTCCTTCTTTGTCGCGGTTCCGTAACACCAGAACCTTTTTTCACAACCAAAACCCAGCGTTTTTTATTCCGCTGGGTCACTGCCCTTATGGGCATACGATACGACCGATTCGCGGGAAATCCCTTCAAATCAGCCGATTCCTTAACCGGAAGCTTGTCCCTTAATACCCTCAGCCAAGGCCGTCAAGCCTCGACTGCGATTCCTTCGGAAACTGCGTCCAATACACCTTTGATACTCGCGGTAACCTCATTTATGGAGGCGAGCCCGTCGATCGTGTTCAATTTGCCCTTGGCATAATAGTAACCGATCAGCGGGGAGGTGTCCTTGTAGTAAGCCAACAGGCGGGTTTTCAGCGCCTCTTCGTTATCGTCGGCCCGCTTGTTGAAGGTGCCGGATTGGCCGCAGGCGTCGCAGACGCCTTCCTTGGCCGGCTTCTTGACATCCTCGTGGTAACCTTCGCCGCAATTGCTACAGGTGAAGCGACCGGTGATCCGGCGGACCAGCGCCGAGTCATCGACCCGCATCTCGATCACGGCGTCGAGTTTCTGCCCGACCTTTGACAGAAGTTTGTCCAGCGCATCGGCCTGCGCCAGCGTACGTGGAAATCCGTCAAAAATAAATCCGCTTCCGCCTGTATTGCCAGTCAACTGTTCCTCGATCAGACCGATGACGATCTCGTCGGTAACCAGTTCGCCGCGATCCATTACGGCGGCAACGCGCTTGCCCATTTCCGTGCCGGAGCTTCTCGCCGCGCGCAGCATGTCCCCGGTGGACAGTTGCACCATGCCGCGACCGTCGACCAGAATCTTGGCCTGAGTTCCTTTACCGGCGCCCGGTGGGCCAAGCAGAATGATGTTCATCGACGGGGCTTCCTTTGTCTTGCCTTCGCGCGATCCTTGCCCCGCAACTTGGAGCGTTCGATCAGGCCTTCGTACTGGTGCGCCAACAGGTGCGATTGGACTTGGTTGATAGTGTCCATGGTCACCGACACAACGATCAGGACCGACGTTCCGCCGAAATAAAACGGAATGGCAAACTGGGACCGCAGGATTTCCGGCAGCAGGCAGACCGCCGACAGATAGGCAGACCCGAGCACCAGAATACGGGCGACCACGTAATCGAGGTATTCCTCGGTCTTTTTGCCCGGACGAATACCCGGAACAAAACCGTTCTGCTTCTTCAGGTTGTCGGCAACGTCATCGGTCTTGAACGACACGTTGGCGGTGTAGAAATACGAGAAGAAGACGATCATCGAAACGAAGAACAGCAGATACAGCGGTTGGCCCGGTCCGAAATAGGCCAGAATGGTGTTCATGATCGGCGAGGTCTGCGTGCCCGAGAACGTGCTGACCGTTGTCGGCAGCAACAGCAGGGCCGAGGCAAAGATCGGCG
>JAHEFH010000144.1 GCA_024640245.1 Paracoccaceae bacterium
CGGACTTGATCTGCACCTTCTTGGCCGTCTTGACCGCCTCTGGCGGCTTGGGGACAGTGACGGTCAGAACGCCGTCCTTGACGGCAGCAGAGACCTTGTCGGCATCAATATCGAAAGGCAGGGTCATCGTTCTTTGGAACGAGCCTGACCGCCGTTCCACACGATGGAACTCACGACCCTTTTCGTCCTTCTTCTCTTCGCTCTCCGATACCTTCTCACCCTTGATCGAGATGCGATTGCCTGTGATCTCTACATCGATATCCTTCATTTCGATGCCCGGCAGCTCTGCAGTGATACAGATTTCCTTATCGGTCTCGCTGACATTTGAGCGGAGCAAAAAGCCGTCGGATCTTGCAAAACCTTTGCTGTCGAAATCCTCGATCAGACTGTCGATCTGTTTTCTCAGTGCACCGAATGGCCGGTCAGGGTCCGCCTTGTCACCCAGCCAGGACGCGGGAAGCCAGTCAAGATTTGCCATAGTCTACACTCCATTTTGATTCTGGAAATGACCGCAGACTAGGCTTGCTTGCGATGCAATCATTGACGCGGATCAATCGAGCACAGGCCATAGTCCGTTCCAATCCGACGCGCGGGTTTTGAAAGGCCGGGCCGGGTTCTTGATTGAAATCATGGCAGCGCATGACCGCGCGAACATAATGGATATCAAGCTGGCACTCCGGCAGGCAACGGATCGAGAGGCATGAAGATGGACTCACTGCCCCCAGAAAGACTTCGACAGCACTGTGATCCGTCGGCGCTTCCATTCACCTCAACCAGGGATTTTTCTGAAGAGCATGAACTGATCGGTCAGGCGCGCGCGCTCGACGCCATCCGCTTGTTCTCACAAATGCCCCATCGCGGTTTCAACCTTTTTGTCCTTGGGCCGACAGGCACGGGGCGGCGCACAGCCGTGCTGAAACTCTTGAACGAGCAGGCAAATACTAGGTCTCTGCCCTCAGATTGGGTTTACGTGAATAACTTTCTGGCTGCGCACAAACCCATTGCCCTGCGTCTGCCTCCCGGTATGGCAACGCCCCTTCTTCACGCGATGCAGAACCTGGTCGATGACCTAGCCAATGACATTCCGGCGCTGTTTGAGTCTGACGAATATCAGACGCAGCGCCGCGCGATCGAGCACCAACTTGGCGAAGCACAGGAAACCGCAATGGCCGATTTTGCGGACCGCGCCAAGTCCGAGGAGATTGCACTGTTGCGAACACCCATGGGCTTCATGCTGACAGCAATTCGGGACGGAAAACCGGTCAAGACAGAGGAGTATCAGAAGCTCAGCGAAAATGAGCAGGCGGAAATCGACGAAAAGATCACGCGTTTGCAGCAGGATTTGGCCGCCGTTCTGCGCCAAACGCCGAAGCTCGAGAAAGAGCATCGCAAGCGGATTGAAGAACTGAATGCTGCCATGGCCGAACGTGTTGTTTCAGCGCGCGTCGCTGAGGTCGATGCAGAATTGCAAAAGATCGAGCCTGTTGCCGAGTATCTGGAAACAGTGCGGAACGACATAATCGCGAACGCGGAACTCTTTCTGCAGGTGGCAACCCAAAATGACGGCGGACCCTTCCCCGAGGCGATACGCAAGTATCACAACGAACCAGAGTTCGACCGTTACTTCGTGAACGTGATGGTCGGGCACGATGTGAGTGGACGCAAAGGTGCCCCTGTCGAGACTGAAGACCTTCCGACGCTGGACCGGCTGGCCGGGCGGATCGAGCACGATTCGCAGATGGGATCGCTGGTGACGAATTTTACAATGATCAAACCCGGCGCTCTGCACCGGGCCAATGGCGGGTATTTGGTGCTGGACGCGCGACGGGTGCTGACCGAGCCCTTTGCCTGGGATGCGCTGAAGCGCTGCCTCAAGAACGAGGCCATCACGATCAATTCTTTGGCTGATCGGCTCAGCCTGATTTCGACGACGTCGCTCGAACCTGACCCGATCCCACTGGATGTGCGCGTTGTTCTGATCGGTGACAGGCTCCTCCACGCCCTGCTCGTGCTGCTTGACCCAGAATTTGGCGAACTCTTCAAGCTCCAGGCCGATTTCGAGGATGAGGTGGAACGAACGCCCGACAACCTCGTGCTCTTCGCCCGCCTCGTTGGATCGCATGCCTTACGAGAGAACCTGCGGCCATTGACAGCGCCTGGCGTTGCGCGGCTGCTGGATGAGGCCACACGGTTGGCTGAAGACAGCCAGAAGCTGTCGCTGAGACTGGACGCACTGGCGGATTTGATACGCGAGGCCGACCATTATGCCGCCAGGCGAGATAGCGCGGAGATTGACGACGGCGACATCGAACGGGCTGTCACTGAAAAGGATAGGCGCGCATCGCGGCTCAAGGACCGGATGCAAGAGGCGGTCAAACGACGGACGATACTGATCGATACCGATGGGGCGAAGGTGGGCCAGATCAATGGTTTGTCGGTGATTGCCTTGGGTGACTATCGATTCGGCCGGCCATCCCGGATTACGGCCCGGGTACGGATGGGGACCGGAAAGCTGGTGGACATAGAGCGCGAAGTTGAACTTGGCGGACCGCTTCATTCCAAGGGGGTGATGATTTTATCCGGCTATCTGACCTCGACTTATGCCCTCGACGCGCCGTTCTCGCTGCACGCCAGCCTGGTCTTCGAGCAGAGCTATGGCGGAATAGATGGCGACAGCGCTTCTTCGGCGGAACTCTATGCCTTACTGTCCGCCCTTTCGGGACTGCCCATCAAGCAAGGGATCGCCGTCACAGGTTCTGTCAATCAAACAGGCGAAGTTCAGGCCATCGGCGGCGTCAATGAGAAGATCGAGGGTTTCTTCGAGACCTGCGCGGCTCAGGGTCTGACTGGCGATCAGGCTGTGCTTATACCCAAGTCGAATATCGAGCATCTGATGCTGCGCACGGAGGTTGTCGAAGCTGCCAAAGCCGGCAAGTTCCGAGTGATCCCTGTTGGAACTATTGATGAAGGCATCGAGGTTTTGACGGGAACCAAGGCGGGCAAGCGCCGCGCTGGCGGCGCTTTCACCGTGGGGTCGGTGAATGCCCTGGTCGAGGCCCGGCTGCGCGGATTTGCCGAGACGCGCAAGAAATTCGCCAGCACGGAGAAATCCAATCTGTCGGGGAACCGCACGTGACTCTTCAGACAAATCAACCAATGCGCCTGCTGATCGGCGCAGGAAGTTACGCCGACGCGCATGGCGCCGTCGGGCTCGCCGAACTTGTTGCGGATATCGTCGACGGGGACCTTGGTGGCCTCTTCGTTGAGGAAACAGTCGTGACCGAGCTCGTCGCCCTGCCCGGTCAGCGAGTTGTAACCTCCAGCGGCACGCTTGTCGTCGCGCCGTCGCAGCAGCAGGTGCGAACCTTGCTGGAAAGCGATGCCGTGGCCTTTCGCGATATGCTGTCAGGATTGGCGCGGGCCAAGACACGCAAATGGTCTTTCGAGCGGCGCCATGGCGAATTGATCAGTAACCTGTGCAAGGCAGCCAACGGCTGGGACATCCTGTTGCTCGGCTACCGCGAAACCCATCGGCACGCAGGAAGGCTGGTGCTCATCGCACCGCCCGAGGCTGCACCGCAGGTCTCCGTTGATCTCGCCACCACTCTCGCGGAAGCATCAAAGACTGGCCTGCTGGAACTTTGTTTCGGCCAAGACAACTGGAAACGCGATCTTCCGGGAGTTCAGTTCGAGAACTTCGAAACCGAAACCGCAATGCTTGCCCGCCTGAGCCGGATAAACGCCTCGGCCGTCGTGCTGGACCTTTCTGCCGGACCGCTGCGCACGGAAGATCAGCTCCGCCACCTGCTTGCTGTCGCCCGCTGCCCTGTATTGGTGTTGGGTGCCTCCACTGGCGAGCGGTCGATTGCCCATACGACGCAAATCCCGCCCGCTCCGTTGGTTTTGGAAACGGAGCCAACTCAAGGCATCGACGAATCCTGAACCTGCCGCTTGGGCTGCTTTGCAGGCGCCTCGACCGTTCGCAGCAGGATCACAATCCGAACGGATAGGTTTCGTCTTCGCCGGTTGTGACTTCTGTCTGAAGGGGGGTGACGGCGCTGGTCTCATCGAACCATACGAAACCGTCATATTGCTCGGGAAGGCTAGCGTAAGAATAATGGCTCCAGCGCTCCGTCTCCGGACGGTAGATGACGCCGATATACCTTTCCAATCGCCTTTCGGCCAAAGCCTTCCGCAGACCAGCATTCTCGCCGGGGCGCAGATCGAACAGGAACCGTTCAATCCCCAACTGGTGGCATAGTGCCTCGTAGCTGTCTGGGCGCGACGGGCGCACCGCCTTCAGTTCCATCGGTGCGTCCCAATCGGACGCGGCTGCAACGGTCCCGGTATGGGTGCCGAAACCGATGAGCGCAGCGTCCCGTCCATATGTCTGACGGCACAGTTGCCCAAGGTTCAACTCGCCGCGTTCAGACCCCATGTCGGTCGCCCGTGCGTCGCCGATATGCGAATTATGCGCCCAGACGACAACCTTGCTTTCTGGCCCACCCCAGTCCAGCAGGCGCTGCAGCGTTTCGAACATATGACTGTCGCGCAGATTCCACGAATGGTGCGCACCATAGTACATCATCCGGTAATAGCGCTCGGCATCGGCGATCAGCCTTGCGTTCTGCGCAGCGTCAAAGAAACGGTCGCCATCATGCAGCACATAGTCAAGCTGCTTTCGCAATATGTCCATCAGGTTGCTCGTGACCGGTTCTTCGCACATTGCATAGCCCTGAGTCAGCGCCTCGCGGCCATAGGCGGCAGGTTCGCGTGACCATGGTTCAAGGCATGCATAGCGCTTGCGCGCCACCGACGCCGCGGTCGGATCAACTTTGTCGAGATAGGACAAGACAGACGCTATGGAAGCACTCATGTTGTAAAGGTCGAGCCCGTGGAACCTAACCCGCTCCGCCGGCGGCTTTCCGGCATTGTGCTGGCGAAGATCGCTGACAAAGGTGTCCACATCCCTGTTGCGCCACATCCAAGTCGGAAACCGCGAGAACGGCGGCGTTCGCATCGGCTGATGCGTCAAGTGGCGAACATGGCGGTCTATCGCTGCCGCATCCGGCCAGTCGGCCTCGACTGCGACAATATTGAATCCATGCCGCTCGATCAGGCGGCGGGTGATGGCGGCTCGGGCGCGGTAAAACTCGGAAGTGCCGTGCGATGCCTCACCCAGTAATACGATGCGGGCATCGGCGAACCGGTCGAAGGCAACTGCGAATTCCGGATCGTCCAGTTCCGGTAATGGTTCTGCTGCGGCTCGCAGCACATCAATTGCTCTCGCGGGCGAGGGTGCAGACTTGGCCGGCGGCGCCGGGATCCTCACCTTTGGTGTCAGATAATGCTGAAACCATGCGGCCGCGAATTCAGTCACCTGTTCCAGCGCACCCTGTTCTTCAAAGAGGTGACCCGCTCCGGGGACGATCTTGATGAGTTTCTCGCAGGCTAGCTGCGCAATCGCCTTGCGGTTAAGCTCGATCACCTGATCATCATCGCCACCGACAATCAGCAGGGTCGGCGCGCGAACCTCTGCCAGCCGCGGCCCGGCCAGATCGGGCCTGCCGCCGCGTGACACGACTGCAGATATCCTGTCCTGCAATTCGGCCGCTGCCAATAGCGCCGCTCCCGCGCCGGTGCTAGCGCCGAAAAGACCAAGCGGAAGCTCGGCGATGTCAGGTTCCGATGCGATCCAAAGCGCAGTTTCCGCAAGCCGTTCGGCCAGAAGCGGGATATCGAAAACGTTTCGTCTGTCGCGGGCTTCGTCCGGCGTCAAAAGATCCATGAGCAGCGTCGCAAACCCCCGTCGGTTCAGACTTTCGGCCACGGCGCGGTTGCGCGGCGACATTCTGCTTGAACCGCTTCCATGGGCGAAAAGGACGATCCCGCGCGGATCGGCAGGAACGGTCAGGTCGCCGGCAAGACCATGCGGCGGAATCAGGACAGACCGCGGATCGTCACCGGAAAGGGCCTCGACGGCGCTCCAGCCCTGACGCAAGAGACCGATCGTTTCTTCGTCGGTGAGCTGATGAAAATCAGTATAAAAACCGCCGACCCCGCGAAAGGCCTGCGACGGATTAAGGCAAACCACGTCGTCGGCCAGGCCTGCGATTTCGCCGACCGTATCTTCGGGCGCGACGGGCACTGCGACCACGATCCTTGCCGCACCCTGCTTTCGAACGGCAGTTATCGCGGCTTTCATCGTGGCGCCGGTTGCCAGACCGTCATCGACGAGCACAGCCGTACGCCCCGCCGGATCAACCCGTGCTCGATCGCCGAGATACAGCGCGCGGCGGCGCTCCATCTCGGCCAGTTCGCGGGCGCGGGCGCGCTCGATGAAAGCATCGTCTGCGCCCGAAGCCTCTCTGACGCGCTCGTTCAGGATCGTATGCGGGACAATGCCTTCGACAACAGCCCCCAGTGCCAGTTCGGGATTGAACGGCGCTCCGATCTTGCGGACCATCACCAGATCAAGCGGCGCTTTCAAAGCCCGCGATATCTCGACCGCAACCGGCACGCCACCGCGCGGCAGGGCATAGACCGTCGGCCTGTCCAAGTTCATCGTCAAAAGACGGTCCGCAAGCAGCCTCCCGGCCTCGGCCCTGTCAAAAAATGTCATGTCCCATTCAACCATAAACGAAGAATAGCGTGCGCATTGCGCCGCACATTGATCTTTCGCAACCGGACGTCCCTGACCTTCGG
>JAHEFH010000030.1 GCA_024640245.1 Paracoccaceae bacterium
CGGCACCTCTACCATCCCGTCCACATCTGCGGGTAATGCGATCACGGCCGCATCCAGAGTGCCGTCCGCGAGTTCCTTCAAAAGGGTACCTGTCAGCGCTTCTCTCACGCCGAGCCCCAGCAGGATGTTCTCTGACCGCAGGATCGGCAGGGCATGCGGCAAGAGGTAGGGCGCGATCGTGGGGATCAGCCCGATATTCAGCTGGGCCGGCGTCGCATCGCTCCAGCGAGTGACCTGCTCGATGTCTCGCACACCCGCCAGAACCTGCCTCGCACGGTCCACAACGTCGCGGCCAATCGCGGTCAGCTTGATGTTCCGGGACTGCCGCTCCACCAGTCGCGTTCCCAGTTGCGATTCCAGTTCCATAATCTGCTGCGACAGCGCGGATTGCGTGATGTTGACCGACGCGGCGGCCATCCCGAAATGCCGGTGTTCCGCAAGCGCGGTCAGGTAGGCTAATTGTTTAAGTGTTATATTCATAAGGCATACTTATCACGAATTCCGAAAAGGCCAATTTGGATTAATCGATCCGGTCGCATATTCCGGGCAAGCCTTTTATCTTGCGCTCCGCGTCCACACATCTATCCTCGAACCGATTCAATAAAGGCATGTCTATGAAATCCCTCGCCGAACACAAGCGAACCGAGCACATGATCAGCAAGGTCGCGTCATTTCTGAAGCAGATCGTCTATGGCGGCAACGATGGCATCGTCACGACCTTTGCCGTTGTCGCGGGCTTTGCCGGTGCGCAGGCCGAAGGCGTCGCGCAGATCGGAGGCATAGCGGTCCTGCTGTTCGGGATCGCGAACCTGCTGGCGGACGCGGCAGCCATGGGGCTGGGCGAGTTCCTCTCGGCCCGGTCGGAAAAGGATGTCTACCACGCTGCGCGATCGAAAGAGCTTTATGAGATCGAGCACAATCCGGAAATGGAGCGCGCGGAAACCCTCGAAATACTTGCCCAACAGGGTCTGACAGAGGTCGACGCCAAGGCACTGGCCGATATCTTCCAGCGCAACCCCGAGTTCATGGCAGATTTCATGATGACCTATGAAATAGGAATGACAGACCCCAGCGAAGACAGCCCCGCCTTGAACGGTCTTGCCACGTTCACAGCCTTCATCATCTTCGGAGTTATTCCGCTGATGCCGTATTTCATCCTGCCGGCCGACCCCATGACGTTCAGGATATCAGTATGGGCCACATTCGGCGCACTCGCATTGCTTGGACTGCTACGCTGGCGCGTGACCACCGAAACCCTGTTCCGCTGCGTAGGAGAAACTGTTCTTGTCGGCGGAATCTGTGCGGTCATCGCCTATATCGTCGGTCTGGCCTTCGCCCTTTAGGCGGTTACAGCAAGCGCTGGTTTGACAATGACATTCCCGCGTTTGCGTCCGGTTTCGACATACCGATGGGCTTCCCGCGTTTCGTCCAGCGGATAAGTCCGATCGAGCACTGTAACCAGTTTCCCCTGCTTGATCAGATCGACTACGTCCTGCAACAGGGCGCGCAAGTCCGGCGCCGGCAGGAATCCGGTGGCCGAGAACCTGGCTTTTCTGCCCCTGCTCTTCGACGTCACGATCATGCGGAGCAACAGACCCAGACTCAGAACCGGCGACATATAAATACCGCCTTCTTTCAGCGCAGCTCTGGTGTCTGAAAACGAGCTTTTGCCGATTGCATCATAGATGACGTCGTACCTGTCCACGGATGCGGTGAAATCCTCCTGCGTGTAATCGACCACGCGATCCGCACCCAGCGATAGCACGAGTTCCGTGTTCCGGCCGCTGGAAACGCCGGTTACGTCGGCTCCGATTGCTCTGGCAATCTGCACCGCAGCCGTGCCCAGACCGCCGGATGCTCCATTGATCAGGACGCGCTGTCCCGACCGCAGGCCGCCAACCGAGCGCAGGAAGTTCAGCGAGGTCAGCGCGCCGTCCGTGAGCGGCGCCGCCTGTTCAAAACTTAAACCGTCCGGCATCCGGGCGATAACGCCCATCTCCGGCATCACAACAAAATCTGCGTTGGCGGCGAAGTTCATTCCGGTCTCTCCGAAAACCCGGTCACCAAGACGGAATCCGGTAACGTCGGCGCCGACCGCCTCGACAACTCCGGCGAAGCCGGTTCCCATAAGCGGATTCTTCGGGCGCTTCAGGCCTAGAAACAACCGGGCGAAAACCGGTGTGCCGGACCGCATCATCGTGTCCGCCGTCGTTACGGCCGATGCATGGACCCTGACCAGCACCTCGGCGGGTCCGGGCGCGGGTTTTTCAACCTCGACCATTTTCAGCACATCGGGTGATCCGTATTTCGTGCAGATGACAGCTTTCATTTCCATATCCTTTCATCCCGACGACAGCATCGGCTTGATCTGCGGCTCACATATGGTTTATTTATCGACTTGCATATTGCCTATTTTTTACCACTACGGTTAAATTTTTGACCACACGCAAGGGAAACGGACCGATATGGATTGGCAGCAAATGCCCTATTTTCTGGCAGTTGCCCGCAGCGGCAGCCTGCGCGCAGCCTCTGAACGGATGAACGCGACCCACGCGACCGTCCGCCGCCACATCCAGTCGCTGGAAGCAAGTCTTGGCGTCCAGTTGTTTCGCCGGTCCCGATCAGGTCTGGAACTGACACTTGCCGGTCAAAAACTGTTACCGGACGCTCAGGCTGCGGAAAAAATCCTGCAACAGGCCCAAGGCGGCCTGCAAGGGCTGGACCGCGAGGCAACCGGCCTGATCCGCATATCCGTTGATCCGATGAGCGGGCATTACCTGCTGGCGCCGGTCTTTGCACGATTTTGCTCGCTCTACCCCGAGATCGAACTGGAAATCCGGTTGACCTACGACGTCGAGGACATAACCAAGTTCGAGACAGACATATCTCTGCGCCACACGGCTCAGGTGACCGACGATGTGGTCGCCCGAAAACTGTTTCCGCTGGATATGGGGATATACGCCAGCCGCGATTACATTTCAGAGGCCGTCCCGAGCGCCGGAAAACACGGCGCGGGCCTGTACTGGATCGGTTACGGCGACGTCCCCGAATTGCGGGCGTGGATCGACGCCTCACCTTTTCCGGACGCGAAAGTGCGTCACACGGTCAGGGATCCGGAAATGCATCTGCATCTGGCACGCAGCGGGGCGGGCATGACCTTTTTGCCGGTCTGGTGCGAGCACCAGTTCCCCGAACTCCAGCGATTGCCGGACACGGACATCGACCAGACACGCTCTGTCTGGCTTTTGCTACATGCGGACCTGCGCCGCGTGACCCGTGTGCGCCTACTGGTGGATTTTCTGGCAAATGCCCTGCTGGAAAAACGGTCGCAGTTTCGGGGTCGATAGTCACGTACCGGCCCCGTCGCGGCTTCTCTAGAAGTGGATCGCCTTGCCATAGGCGTCCAGCACCGACTCGTGCATCATTTCCGATAGGGTCGGATGCGGGAAAACGGTGTGCATCAGGTCTTCTTCGGTTGTTTCCAACTGACGCCCGATCACATAGCCCTGAATCAGCTCGGTCACTTCCGCGCCAACCATATGCGCACCGAGCAATTCGCCGGTCTTGGCGTCGAATACGGTTTTCACCATGCCCTCGGCCTCGCCAAGCGCAATCGCCTTGCCGTTGCCGATGAAGGGGAAGCGCCCGACCTTGATGTCATAGCCCTTTTCCTTTGCCTTCGCCTCTGTATAGCCCACCGATGCGATCTGCGGATTACAATAGGTGCAGCCGGCGATGCTTTCCGGTTTAACCGGATGCGGATGCTGGCCAGCGACCAGTTCGGCCACCATCACGCCTTCGTGGCTTGCCTTGTGCGCAAGCCAGGGCGGCGCGGCCAGATCTCCGATGGCAAAGATGCCCTCGACATTGGTTCGGCAATAGGGATCGGTGATGACGTGGCTGCGGTCTTCCTTGATGCCCATTTTTTCGAGGCCCAGACCCTCGACATTGCCGACGATCCCGACCGCGGAAATCACCGTGTCAAATTCCTGCTTTTCGATCTTTCCACCCATCTCGATATGGGCCACGACCTTGCCCTTGCCGCGGTCGAGCTGCTTGACCATGGCTTTTTCCATGATCTTCATACCCTGCTTTTCGAAGCGTTTCCTGGCGAAGGCGGCGATTTCTGCGTCCTCGACCGGCAGGATCCGCTCCATGACCTCGACAACGGTCGTATCCGCGCCGAGCGTGTTGAAGAAGCTGGCGAACTCGATGCCGATGGCGCCGGAGCCGATGACCAGCAGCTTTTTCGGCATGCGCGTCGCGGACAGCGCGTGTCTGTAAGTCCAGACCAGATCGCCGTCGGCCTCCAACCCCGGCAGTTCGCGAGCCCGAGCGCCGGTGGCAAGAACGATGTTTTTCGAGTTCAGCTTCTCGCTGCCCTTGTCGGTCTTGACCGTGACCTCACCCTTGGCCGTCAGGGTCGCCTCGCCCATGATGACAGTGACCTTGTTCTTTTTCAGCAGGTGGCCCACGCCGCCGCTCAACTGCTTGGCGACACCACGCGACCGTTTTACGACAGCATCGAGATCATAGCCGATCTTCTCGGCGCTAAGGCCGAATTCCTTGGCCCGCTCCATCAGGTGGAAAACTTCAGAAGACCGCAACAGCGCCTTTGTCGGAATACAACCCCAGTTAAGACAGATGCCGCCCAGATTTTCGCGCTCGACAACCGCCACCTTCAGGCCCAGCTGCGCCCCCCGGATCGCGCAGACATAGCCGCCTGGCCCCGCACCAATTACGATCATATCAAAGCTCTGCACCGCCATCTTTGCTTCCTCGTCTCAAAAGTAGTTCGATACTAAACCAATTTAAGTAACCGTTATGCAAGAATTGCCCGCAAGTTACAAGTGCGGCGGGGTCACTCGCCTTTCCCGGCTTCCATATCCTTGATTATTTTACCGTATCCACCTGATTCGATGTACTCTTTTTCAGTCCGACTGGAACTGCGACCCAATGCTTCGTTGCGATGGGGGAACCGCCCGTAGCGCTCGATCACACGGCGGTGCGCCTTCATGTGGAACAGCGTGTTGTCCAGTTTCGTGCGTGTACCGAGCATCCCGATTCCATAATCCATGACGGCCAGATCCTCGGAATGCATGAACGGCAGATAGAAAAACTGCTGCGCCGGCGGCTCAATTTCGAGATCCTGATCCTTGACGATCGCGACCCTTGCGATGGCGATGGCCTTATCGTCGGCGGCGAAGGACTCGGCGTCGCCGCGAAACATGTTGCGGGAAAACTGGTCGAGCAGGATCAGAAGCGCCAGCGAACCGAGTGCCGTTTCCTGCCATTCATCCAGTTTTCCGGCTTTTGCTGCATCGCGGTCTGCCGTGAACCGCTCTATGATGGTCTTGTCCAAATCGGGATCGACTGAATACCAGCCCTCCGGCCCGACCTCTTTGATCCAGAAATCCACAATATCATTCGGGGTAGTCATCACGGGCCTCCTCTTCGAATTCCGAGGCTCCGCGTTTTACCGACGGTTGTCAATTCCCCCGCCGGATTTTGCGCATGCTAGTCCTGAACTCTGGTCTCCGCTTCCTCAACGGCGTGCTCCTGGGCCGCTTCCTGCGCTGCGGAAACCCCAAGGACCGAGATGCTCGAAGTAACCGGCGCAAAAGCACTGGCTTCGACTACATCGCGCCGCGGGTTCACCTTCATGCGATAAATCGCATACATACCCATCGCCAACATCAATCCGCCGATGAAATACAGGAAACTGTCGGCGCCAAACACCGTCATCATCCAGCCGAGGATCAGCGGACCGGTACTGGCCGCGATACCGTTCACAAAGATCAGCCCGCCGGAAGCGGCCGCCATGTCGTCGTTATCAAGCGCATCATTCGTGTAGGCGATATAAAGCGAATAGAGCGGGTTGGAAACGCCCCCGACAATAAACGCGATCAATACGAGGACATAGAAGTTGTCGGCAAACATTGAACCGACGGCAATCGTGATCGCGGCGAACAAGGTCATCTGGATGATCAGAACACGCCGGTCCATCTTGTCGCTGATCCAGCCGACAGGATACTGCCACACCATGCCGCCGACATAGATCGCAGCAATGAAAATCGAGATTTCACGGACTGTCAGACCCTTCTCCGTGCCAAAGATAGCTCCCATCCCGAACAGTCCGGAAAACACGGCGCCCAGCAGGAAACTGCCCACGACACCCAGGGGCGATGCCCTGTACAGTCGGATAAGACTCATCGCCTTGATGGTCTGGAATTTAGGCACCGGCGTTGCCGACAGCAGGATCGGCGCAAAGGACAGCGATACCAGCACGGAAACCACCACAAACAGGGTAAACCCCGCAGGATCAGCAAAATTGAGCATAGCCTGCGCGATAATGATACCTATCATTTGGACGATCATATAGAGCGACAGCGTCTTTCCCCGCGTCTCGTTCGTGACGGAATTGTTCAGCCAGCTTTCTGCAACGACATAGACGCCCGAAAAGCAGAAACCGATAACGAAACGCAGGAACAGCCAGAAATAGAGGTTCGGAAACGTAGGATACAAGACCAGACAGGCGGAAATGAACGACGCCAACGCCGCGAACACCCTGATATGCCCCACGCGCCGGATAAGTTCCGGCGCCATCTTGGAGCCACCCAGAAAGCCGAGGAAATATGCGGCCATGACCCACGACATCGCACTCGGGCTGTAACCCTCGATCGCACCACGCACACCCAGCAAAGTACCCTGCATACCGTTGCCGAGCATTAGAAACAGCATGCCGAGCAACAAGGCCCAGGAATTCTTTAGAACAACAAGCAAACGACTACTCCGACCGCACAGGGTTTTTCTGGATGTTAATAGGATGTGACGGTTGAATCTTTATAAAAACGACTCACTGCGCATCGTTTGTCCCCTATGGCAGCAACAGTGACCCATCGCCATAGGAAAAGAACCGGTACTTCCGTTCTATCGCCGCGTCATAGATGCGCCGCGTCTGTTCCACGCCGATCAGCGCGCTGACCAACATCAGCAACGTCGATTTCGGCAGGTGGAAATTCGTGATCAGCCCGTCACAGGCGCGAAACTTGAAACCGGGTTTGATGAAGATATCTGTGTCTCCGGCCCAAGGGGTTATCTCTCCGGTGTCCCGCGCCGCGGTTTCCAGAATCCGCAGAGATGTCGTGCCTACGGGGATGATCCGTCCGCCGGACGCGCGGGTCGACGCAATTTCAGCCGCTGCCTTCGGGCTCACCTGCCCCCATTCACTGTGCATCTTGTGGTCAGCGACATCGTCCACCTTGACGGGCAGGAACGTGCCGGCACCGACATGCAGCGTGACCTTGGTAAATTCAACGCCGCGCGCGGCCAGTGCGGCCATCAACGCATCGTCGAAATGCAGCGACGCCGTCGGCGCTGCCACGGCACCGCGGCGTTCCGCGAACATGGTCTGGTAATCCGTCCGGTCCTGATCGTCGGCCGGACGCAGCGCCGCGATATAGGGCGGCAGGGGCATCTTGCCGATCTCCTCAAGCGCAGCATCGAATGCATCGCCTGTCAGGTTAAACGCCAGCAGCACGCCATCCGGTCCCTTTTCCACGATCCCGGCCGATAGACCGCCCTCGAACAGGATGGTCTCGCCCGCGGCGAGCTTCCGACCCGGTTTACACAGCGTCAGCCAGCGCCCCTGCCCGTCCGGTGCCAACAGCGTAACCTCGACATTTGCAAAGGTTTCGCCATTGTCGGACATGCGCCGCCGTCGTCCGAACAGGCGTGCGGGAATTACCTTGGTGTCGTTGATGACCAGCCGGTCGCCAGCCCGCAGAAAATCCGGAAGGTCGGTAAACGTGCTGTGCGTGATCTTGCCGCCATCGGACACCAGCAGACGCGACGCGCTGCGCGGTTTCACCGGACGCAAGGCGATCAGTTCTTCTGGCAGATCGAAATCGAAGTCGGATAGTTTCATGGCCCGCCCAGTGCCGGAAAATTGCGGGAACCGCAAGGATTATTGGGGAGACGGGGCCGGCGGGTCGCGGCGGAATATCTCGCGGAATACGCCCGGCGTCAGGATTGACAGCGGATTGACCGAGACCTTAGGCGCATCGGCATTCCCCTTGACCGTATAGGTGAATCCGAACAGCCCCTCTCCCTTATCGCGGCCGAACAGTTTTCCCAGCACGACCTGAAAGGCCCCGTTCACGATATAGATCGGGGTAATGACGCCCTCGAAATCGACGGTCTTGGACTTTGGATCATACCATCCGCGCACCGTGATGCCCATCGAGGCTCCCGTGGCGCTGATCCCCTCTATCTGGATTCCATTGCTCCGGATTTTTCCGGAGCCGGTGATTTCCTCGAAGTGGATACCCTCTTTCTCCATTTGTTGCAGCAGCCCTACCACGCTGATAGCGTTCAGCAGGCTGGCCATGGCATTGGAGTTCTTCAAGCGCGTTTTCTTGATTACAAAGTCGAAATCGAATTCGCCCTTTTCGCCCATGGGTTTCAACTCCAACGCCAGATCGCCGCCATACGTGGCCTTGAAAATCCCAGAGTCCCGCAGGATTTCACCGGCATCATCACCGGTTAAGGCTATCTCGGTACCCTTGTCGCCCGGCGAAAGATTTCCGGAAACCGGACTGCCCTTGTTCACCAGCGCGTCGAACCGGCCGGACAAACCGCCGTTGGACACCGCCGTGCTGCGTAGCGAGGTCAGTGAAATGCTGTCGCTGATTTTCAGCTCGTCCAGCCGTATGTCTAGCTTCGATGCTCCGCTTTTCGGCGCGCTCTGTGGAAACCCTCCGGCGTCGATATACCCGCCCCGCAGGGCAACCGACGTGCCCGATTTTCCGGGCGGCGAAACCCGCGCCGAGACATCCATCCACTTTTTCAGCTTCAACTCCGGCAGGACCAGTTCTGCAAACTTGCCATTTTCATCGAATTCAACATGGCCCTTCGCGGTCAGGCCTGCCGCTTCCAGACGCAGTTCCTCCACGGTCGGCGTCTTGCCGAATTGCCCGGCGGCAAAAAACGTGCCGACCTCTTTCGTACCCTTGCGCCAACCGAGGTTAGGCAGCGCGATGGCGGACCCCAGCAGACCCGAGGATATCTCGTAACGCGGCGGCTGATCCTTCGCCAGATCCAGCACGACTTGCGCCGGCGTCTCTCCCTTGAAGAAGCCGTCCGGCAGAACGATGCCGAATTCCGACAAAACCTCGTTGGTCAGGATCAGGTCGGCGTACAGAACGCTGTGCGGTTTCTGCCCAAAAACGACCGGCATGTTCCAGTCGATCTCGGCTGGCTGTCCTTCAACCTGTGCAGCACCTGAGACCGTGAGTTGTGTGTTGTCAGCGGTGAATTTCAGGGTTTCGGCGGTTAGCAGTTTGCCGGGAAACAGACCGCTTGACGCTATCGCATTGACGTCAGCCTCGACATAGAAATCAACTTCGTTCGGCTTGGTGCCTTTTTTCAGCGGCACGGTCATGAATGCAATGACATCCACGCTGCCCGTTGCGATCGCCGGCGACATGTTGACCTTTTTAAGGTACTCGAACGGCGGCAGATCCATTATCGACATGGCAGCCTGCAAATCCGAGCGCGTTCGCAGGTGGATATCGCCTATGGCAGGCCGGATCGTGATATCCTCGATAAACAGCGAGGATCCGGACATATCGACGGTACCGCCATTCGGCGCAATCACATGACCGGACGAAAGGTCGATCTGGAGGAAGCGGTCGGTCAACCGCGCGCCGCCAAACCCGTCCTGAATCGGCGGCATTGTCTTCATGAACCGGCTTTCGACCCCGTCTAGACTAAAATCGATAGTGAAATGCGGCTTCTGGCCTTCGTTCCAGAATACGCCGTTCAGGCGGGATATGTCCCCCGAGAGGATGTTTTCACCTACCCAGCGGCGGGTTTTTGGGATTGCTATCTTTGGCCACAGCACCATCAGGCGCTTTTTGGGTAGGGTGTCCACCGTCAGCGTATAACGGTGCAACCAGTCCAGTTCGCCGGCAAAGGATGACCCGCGCACGGAATAGACGCTGGTGTCGTCCTTTACGGTCGCATCGATTACCTTGACGTTGAACGGTGCGAGGTTGACGCTGACCTGCGCCGTTCCCTTGGAAAACTGCAACGGTCCCGAAAACACCTCGGGTCGGGAAATCAAAACATCAGAGAATTCCAGATTGGTCAGGATTTCGGAGACGTTACCCTCTTCGTTTCGGGTCAGCGCGGCGCTGCCCTCGGCAGTGAAATAGCCGTAAGATGTGACGAGGTTCAGCTCGGTGAAGCTCAACCGGTCCTTGTCGCGATTGTATGTGAAATAGACCTTGGCCGCATCAAAGCCTATTATATCGTCTGACGGAGGGGCTATCACCCTGCCCTCTCCGACATTCAGCACGCCTGCCAGTTCGGTCAAGCTTCCCTTGTCGGAGATCTGCATGCCGAGGTTACCCGATACTTTCGTTTCCAGCGCCCGCAACCAGTTAAGCGCCTGAAACTCGCTAGCCAGATCCTGCGGGTCGGCATTCTCGAAACGCATCCGCACGCCGGTGAAGTCGTCCGACATTTGCCGCGTCAGGAAAAATTCGGCACGCCCCGGTTCGCCGACCTTCGACGGCACAGACAGCGTCGCCTTCAGGTCGAGCAGTTTGTCCTCGCTTCGGATCGAGACGTTTCCCTCGTCCGCCAGCCAGTATTTTCCCGTTTGCGCGTTGTAATAAGTCAGCACGACATCGTTGAGGTCGAATCCCGACAGTTTCGAAAACAGCGGGTTCGACATGACCTTGGCAAAGTTCCCGCTTTCCGCGCCGGAACCCGTGGCCGCATCCTGAAACAGCGGGCTGGTAAAACTGATGCGCCCGTCCTCGGTCCGGACAAAATCGATCTGAACCCCGTCGACGCTGATCGAATACAGCCGTGGATCGCGCTTCACCAATGAATACCACTCCACCTGACTGGATACCTGAGGCAGGCGCAGCAAGGTGGTATTGTCTGCATCGGCTACCGAAATGTCTTTCAGAATTACGCGCGCCGAGAGGCTGGTCTTTCCATGTGCCAGATAGGCGCCGCCGATATGGATTTTTTGCGTGCCGGAAAACTGGTTCGCCCTAAACTCCAGCAAGTGCGCCAGCGGCGCGATGCTTACGGGCCCTTCGGACAGGCGCCAGTACCCCAGCGCGAGCACCACCATCAACAGAACAGGAATAGCCATCGCGACATGGCCGACCCACCACAGGAAACTGTGCACGTGCCGCCGTTTGCCGCGTCGCGCCGGTTTTATGTCTTCGGGTTGGCTCATTTCCGCCTTGGTTTCCCTTGATATCCCCGCATGAACGTGTTTTCCATGCCACTGCTTCTGGACAGATATCTAATCCAGAATACATCTAACGCTACCTCATACTACAGAAATAAGGCCGAATATGCCCGAAATAGGAAAAAAGTCGCCCAAGTTCAATTTGCCCCGTGACGGCGGCGAAACCGTCAGCCTGTCTGATTTCAAGGGCAAAAACCTCGTAATTTTCTTCTATCCCCGCGACAACACATCCGGTTGCACCACAGAGGCGGTTGGCTTCACCGTAAGGTTGCCGGATTTCGAGGCCGTAAATACCACAGTAATCGGCGTATCAAAGGACAGCGTTCGCTCGCACGAGAATTTCCGCGACAAACAAGCTTTGAAAATGCCGCTTCTGTCCGACAAAGACGGTGACATGTGCGAGGCTTTCGATGTCTGGCGGGACAAGAAACTCTATGGCAAGACCTACAAGGGCATTGAGCGCTCCACCTTCCTGATCGACGCCGAGGGCGTTGTCCGTCAGGTCTGGCGCAAGGTCCGTGTTCCCGGACACGTAGAGGAAGTTCTGGCCGCCGCACAAGCCCTATGAGCAGACCGACCCTGACGCAGTTGGCGGTGGAGGTGCTGACCACCGCAGACGGCCACGAAAAGACCGCCAAATCCCGGGCCGCCGCCGCGCTGTGGTTCGCCTCTGTTGAGGCCGGCGATCCGCTGGAAATCGGCAATGCCGCGCCGCCCGACCGTCCGTCGAGGCCGGAAAAGCCGGAGTTGCTCCCGCCCAACAAGGTACCGCGCCGCAAGACAGGCAGCGTCAGGGGCCGGACCGCGCTGATCCACGCCATCGCCCATATCGAACTGAACGCTGTCGACTTGCACTGGGACATCATCCCGCGCTTTGCACATGTCCCTATGCCCAAGGGCTATTTCGACGACTGGGTGCGTGCGGCGGACGAAGAGAGCAAGCATTTCAACCTGCTCTGCGACCGGCTGCAGGCCATGGAATCCTGGTATGGCGAATTGCCGGCCCATGACGGTATGTGGCGCGCGGCGGAGCAGACGGCACAGGATTTCATGGGCCGACTGGCAATCGTGCCGATGGTGCTGGAGGCACGCGGTTTGGACGTCACCCCCGGCATGATCGACCTGTTTCGAAATGCCGGCGATCCCGACACGGTCGCGGCGCTGGAAACCATTTATGCCGAAGAAGTCGGCCATGTCGCCTATGGCTCGAAATGGTTCCACTTCCTCTGCGGCCGCCATGATCTGGACCCAAAAGTCAAATTCCACGCCATGGTGCGACAGTACTTTCCCGGGGGCCTGAAACCGCCCTTCAACGACGAAAAACGCGCCGAAGCCGGCCTGCCGCTGGACTTTTATTGGCCCATGGCCCAGCAGGATCGCTAACCCCGAATGAATTAAAAATTCGGCAGGTTCCCGCGCATCCGGCCTGTTTGCGCCGGTCGTGGCGGCGATCATGGTAAAAATAGTTGCGATCTAATGCGAGTTTGCCTAGATGTTTTTCAAATAAAAATTGGTGTAAATCCAGTGTAAACCAATAAGGGATAGGTAATGCGTGATCTGACCGCAAAATGGAATCGTTTGTTGGAAAGGCATCTGCCGGAACAGCGAATCTACCTGAAGTCCGAAAACTCCACACGTTACCTGCGGCTTTCCCCTCTCACACAATCCATTGTAGGCGTTGCCCTGGTGGCCGGATTTTCCTGGACCATCATAGTGACCTCGGCACTGACGCTGAACATGATCAGCGCAAAGTCGGAAAAGGTACAGACCGAGGTTCTGCGCGAAGCCTACGAAACCCGCCTCACCCAGATTACCGAAGAACGCGACCAGCGCGCACGGGAATCGCAGACGGCGCAGGAACGCTTCTATGTCGCTCTGGACCAGATTTCGATCCAGCAGGCCGAACTACTGGAGGCCGAAGAACAGCGCCGCGAACTGGCCACCGGCCTGAAGATCATGCAGGGCAAGATGCAGGACGCCATCAAAGGGCGCGAGGTGGCCGAGCTAAATTCCGAATCCATTCTACAGGAAATGCAGGCCTTATCGGGCAATGTGAACGCACGGTTAGATCAGGCAAGCGACATCAAAGAAACGCTGTCCTATCTAACCGGTGCGTTGACCACCACAGTTGTCGAGCGTGACAAGATCCGCACCGAAGCGGACGGCCTGAGCACCCGCATGGCGGACCTCGAGCTTGACAGCAAGTTGATGAGAGAGCGCAGCGACCGCGTTTTCGCGCAACTCGAAACCGCCGTCGAGGTTTCGTTGCAACCGCTGGAACGCGCATTGAACCGCAATGGCATCAACACAGAGAACCTGCTTGCAGAAGTCAAACGCGCATATTCCGGCACCGGCGGGCCAATCATGCCTTTGACATTCTCGTCCGACAGCTTTCTGACCGATCCCCTGTCGGAGCGTGCGAACCTGCTGCTTAAAAACTTCGATCAGGTCAACCTGATGAAGCTGGCGGCGCAGAAAGTGCCATTGGCGCACCCGCTGAAAAGCAGCTTCCGCTACACAAGCGGATTCGGTTCGCGCAACGATCCGGTCTCGGGTGGCCGCAGAAAACATAACGGCACCGACATGGCCGGACCGCTTGGTACGGACGTGCTTTCCACCGCCGACGGGGTCGTCACTTTCGCCGGACGTCAGAGCGGTTACGGCAACCTGATCAAGATCCGCCACGCCCAGGGATTTGAAACTTACTACGCGCATCTGTATAGGATACGTGTAAAATCCGGGCAAAAAGTCTCGCTTGGCGAACATATCGGTGATATGGGCAATTCAGGCCGCAGTACCGGCGTACACCTTCACTACGAAGTCCATATTAATGGACGTCCCGTAAACCCAATGACATATATCAAGGTAGCTAACGATGTTTTCTAAACCTAAACCGACAGACACCCCGACCCCGCCCAAATCGGCATCATCGCCTGCAAGTTCCGACGCATCCAAGGCTCCGGTTTCCCCTGCAACGGCAACAGCACCGAAGGCAAAACCGCCGGCATCGACCCTGTCTGCCGATCTTACGATCAAGGGCAATATCCGGACCACCGGCGACATCAACGTGCTGGGCAACATCGACGGCGACATCCGCGCGCACCTGCTGACCATCGGAGAAGGCGCGACCGTCAAGGGCGAAGTCGTCGCTGACGACATCGTGGTCAACGGCCGCGTCGTCGGTCGCGTGCGTGGCCTGAAAGTCCGCCTGACATCGACCGCTCAAGTCGAGGGCGACATCATTCACAAGACAATCGCGATTGAGAGCGGCGCCCATTTCGAAGGCTCCGTTCAACGTCAGGAAGACCCCCTTTCCGGTAACGGCAAGACAACAGCGACCGCCAAGGCGACTGTCTCCTGATCCGGATCAATCCGGCAACTGAAGTCTGATCAAAGCCCGCTCCGGCGGGCTTTTTCATGTCCGTCTGATTTCGAGAGCCGCAGGCCAGCAACGTATTGCCAAGCCTGATCTGTCTGATCCGTTTCCGCTCGGACCTACAGCGGTGTTACAAGACCCGGCGATACATGTGCCAACTGGCGTGTCCCAGCACTGGCAGGGCGATGAAGAGCCCAAGAAGCGCCGGCAGCATAGCCAGGAAAGTCAGCGCCGCAATGGTAATGCCCCAGGCGACCATCACCCGGGGGTTCGCCTTGACCACGGCGATGCTGGTCAGCATGGCGGTAACGAAATCCAACTCCTTGTCCAGCAACAGCGGCAGCGAGATAACCGTCAGGCAAAACAGCACGAAAGCGAAGCCCGCCCCGAACGCCGTTCCCACCAACAGCATCACCAGCCCCTCGGGCTGTAGCAGATAAGCATAGCTGGTGGTGACATTCAGCAAAACGGACGGCCCCATGAACATCGCGAACAGCATATGGGCGAAGAAGGACCAGAAAAGGAAATAGACGATGATCACCCAGGACATCAGCGGCAATTGCCGTAGGCGCTGCCGCCAGACCACGCCGAAAATGTCGCCGCGGCTGAAACCCGTGTCACCCTGTTCCAGCCGGTGCGAAACCTCGTAGAGCCCCACGGCCAGAAACGGGGCCAGCAATGGAAAGCCCGCCGTAAATGGTAGTACCCACCAGATCTGTTCGGTGACGAAGAAGAAAGTGTAGATCAACCAGCCGCCAACCACGTAGATACTGGAAAAAATCAGCCCCATCATAGGTTTGCGGCGGAAATCTTGCCATCCGGCCCTCAAAACGAAGCCGATATCGCCCATCTCCAAAACCCGTATGTCGGGTACTTTCGATGCAGCGGGCAAAGCGTGGCTGCTGTCACTCATCACATATCCTCCCTCGCGGAAATCCTACGGGAGGAAGCTTGACCTTGCAAAGGAAAAACGCGTCCGATCAAGCCACAGAGCCAAGACGAAAAATTGCTTTTCCGGGAATATTTCTTTCAGGAAATTGGGGCGCGCTGGGCGTTCAGGTTGACGCCTGAGCCTCTGCCCGTGACTTGCCGGACACGTCCAGCGCCAGCGTGGCCGCCATAAACGCATCCAGATCGCCGTCCAGCACTCCAGCGGTGTCAGAGGTCTCGACATTGGTGCGCAGATCCTTGACCATCTGGTAAGGTTGCAGGACGTAGGACCGGATCTGGTTGCCCCATCCCGCATCGCCCTTGGCCTCGTGCGCCTCCTGGATGCTCTCGGTCCGCTTGCGCATCTCCATTTCATAGAGCCGCGATTTCAGCGCCGCCATACAGATCGCGCGGTTCTGGTGCTGCGATTTTTCCGAACTCGTCACCACGATGCCGGTCGGAATATGGGTCATCCGGACGGCCGAGTCCGTCTTGTTGACGTGCTGGCCGCCTGCGCCCGAGGACCGGAAAGTGTCGACCCGCAGGTCGCTCGGGTTGACCTCGATCTCGATATTGTCGTCCACCACGGGATAGACCCAGACCGAGCTAAACGAAGTGTGCCGCCGCGCGTTGCTGTCATAGGGTGAGATACGGACCAGGCGATGCACGCCCGACTCCGATTTCAGCCAGCCATAGGCATTGTGCCCCTTGATCTGGTATGTGACCGACTTAATGCCGGCTTCGTCGCCTGCCGTGTAGGAAACGGTTTCGACCTTGTAACCGTGCTTCTCGGCCCAGCGGACGTACATTCGCGCCAGCATCGAGGCCCAGTCGCAGCTCTCCGTACCGCCCGCGCCCGCGTTGACTTCCAGAAACGTGTCGTTGCCGTCGGCCTCGCCGTCCAGCAACGCCTCGATTTCCTTGGTCGCTGCGACCTTGGCCAACTTTCGGATTGCGGATTCCGCCTCGGCGACGACTTCCGCGTCGTCCTCCATCTCGCCTAGTTCGATCAATTCGATGTTGTCTGTCAACTCGCGGTCCAGCGACTGGAACCCCTCGATGGCATCAGCCAGCATCTGCCTGTCGCGCATCAGGGTCTGCGCTTTCTCTGGATCGTTCCAAAGATCAGGATCCTCTGACATCGCATTGAATTCTTCCATGCGATGTGCCGCGGTATCCCAGTCCATGCGCTGTTTCAGCAGGTCCAGCGATTTGCGGATTTCAGCAACAAGATTTTCAATTTCTGCGCGCATTGGTTACTCTCTGTCGGATTAGACTGACGTTCTACAAAGTGGGAAATGCGGGGTAAAGCAAAACCTTGGCTCAATACTGCCCGCCGCTCGACAAAGAACCGAAACTGGCGTTGCCATTTGCCGGTTTCGCAGGAGTGCCCCCGATAACGTCTTCTGTCGGGCGGCCGTAGTTGCTGAAGAAATTTAGGTCCTCGCCCATGGCAAACCCGCCGTCGATGACGCTGGATACCGCGCCATAGGATGGCTCCTCTCCCTCGCGGAACAGTTCCGAGACGACGTATTCTCCCTCAGAATCATCCGGCAGACGCGCACCGGTGTAGCGGTCGAATTTCAGCGACACCGTACCGCCGGGCGGAATAAATTCTCCGGCCCCGTATTTCTCGATCGCCAGTTTCATGAAGTTGTTGAAAACCGGCCCGCACATGCCGCCGCCAGAGGCGCCGCGGCCCAAAGCGCGCGGCCTGTCATATCCCATGTAACAGCCGGCAACGATATTCGGGGTGAAGCCGACGAACCAGACATCGCGGGCATCGTTCGTGGTACCGGTCTTACCCGCAACCGGTGCATTCAGGTGAACCGCTCCGGAAGCCGTACCCCGTTCGACCACTCCACGCATCATGGATGTAAGCTGATAGGCCGTGACCGCGTCCATCACGCGGCGCCGGTCGCTCAGGATCGTCGGGGAACGGTTTTCCGGAACATAAGTCTCGGAACATCCGACACAGCGCCGCTTGTCGTGGCGATAGATCGTGCTGCCGAACCGGTCCTGAACGCGGTCCACCATAGTCGGCTCCACCCGTTCGCCGCCGTTGGCGAACATGGCATATGCCGCAACCATGCGATACAGCGTTGTTTCCTGCGATCCCAGCGCATTGGCGAGGAAGGAGTTCATCTTGTCATAGACGCCGAACCGTTCGGCATAGTCAGCGACCACGTTCATGCCGACCTCTTGCGCCAACCGGATGGTCATAAGGTTCCGCGACTGTTCGATCCCGATACGCAGCGGAACAGGGCCGTAGTACTGGTTTCCGGCGTTTTTCGGCGTCCACAGTCCCTGAGGCGTGTCTATCTCGATCGGCGCGTCGACTACGATAGAAACCGGAGAGAACCCGCTGTCCAGCGCCGAGGCATAGACGAAAGGTTTGATCGACGATCCGGGTTGACGCATCGCCTGAGTTGCGCGGTTGAACACGCTTTCCTGATAGGAAAATCCACCCTGCATCGCCAGAACGCGACCGGTATTGGTATCCATCGCCATAAAGCCGCCTTGAATTTCAGGGATCTGGCGCAGGGTCCAGCGTTTGACCTGTCCGGCGTCGTCGCGCTCCGGTTTGACGTAGATCACGTCACCGGTCGTCCACATGTCGGACGGCCTACGCATGGGCGTCTTTTTTCCGTCCGCGTCTTCACGGTTCTTGGCCCACTTGGATTCTTCCGCGAAAGACAGGAAATGCCCGTCGGCGTCCTCTTCGATGGTCTCGATGCCGATACGCGCGGTCTTGTCGCCAACCTCCAGTACCACGGCCGGATACCAGTCGTCGATGTCGCGAGCCAGGGTCAGTTCGGCGAGCGCCGCTCGCCAGCTTTCCTCGGACTTCAGCGCCTCTGCCGGCAGGGTCGCGGCCGGCCCGCGCCACGGGCTGTTCTCGCGGTCGTAACTCTCCAGACCTGCCCGCAAGTCCTTGGCTGCCTCTTTCTGCAAATCGGGGTCCATGGTGGCGCGGATGGTAAGGCCACCGCCGAAAAACTCGTCCTCGCCGAATACCGATGACAACTGCCGACGGATTTCGTCTGTGAAATAGTCACGCGGCGGGCGGCTGGACCGGACAGAGTCAAAATCGCCGCCTTGGACAGTGCGCAGCGGCTCCTGTTGTGCCGCCTCTTTCATGTCCTGCGTGATGTATCCGTTCTCGGCCATTTCGCGCAGCACGAAGTTCCGCCGTTCGACGGCGCGCTTGGCTTCGCGAACCGGATGATAGTCGCTTGGCGCCTTCGGCAGCGCGGCAAGATAGGCAACCTCGGCCACCGTCAGATCCTCCAGCGGCTTGCCGAAATAGGTCTCCGCCGCCGCCGTCACGCCATAGGAGTTCTGACCCAGAAATATCTCGTTCAGATAAAGCTCGAGGATTTTGTCCTTGCTCAGCGTGTTTTCCAGCCTTGCGGCCAGAATGATTTCCTTGACCTTGCGCTCTGCGGACCTGTCACCGGACAGCAGAAAGTTCTTGGTCACCTGCTGGGTAATCGTCGAGGCTCCCCGCAGACGCGCGCCCTTTGCCGCGTCCAGAACCGCTTTCATGATCCCCAGCGTGTCATAGCCCTGGTGATGGTAGAAGTTCTTGTCCTCGGCGCTGATGAAGGCCTGCTTCACCAGATCCGGAATATCCTCGACCGAGGTAAAAAGACGACGTTCCTGCGCGAACTCGTCCATGACATAGCCCTGCCCGGAATAGACGCGGCTGATCGTGGCGGGTTCGTATGTCGCCAGACGGTTGTGATCCGGCAAGTCGCGGCCGTAAACGAAAAAAATCGCACCCAAGCCGAGTGCGGCCATGATGATACCCAGGGTGATAAGGCTGAAAATACCACCGAGAATGGACAACAGGAAGCGGATCACTGGATACCCTTTTCTACGCAAGGGCCAAGTATAAGCCCGAATGCCGGTGCCGTCAAAACGGACATTCCGTAAACACGGCTCTTTTCCGCCGAAATTCCGGCCTTACATAGGCGTTTCCGGTCACGATTAAAACCCTATTTCCGCAACAGCAACGCCTGCGCGGCATCCTCGACCGCCCAGAGGTCCAACGCCGATACCAGACCTTCGATCACCTGCGCCCGCCACTTCTTGTTTAGCAGGTTGTTTAGGTCTCGCTTGTTCGACATGAACCCCAGTTCGACAAGAACCGACGGAATATCCGGAGCCTTCAGTACCGTGAAGCCGGCGGACAGGTGCGGGCGTTTCCGCAGGTGTCCGATGGACTCGGCGACACCGGCCACGATCATCTCGGCCAAAAGATCGCTGCGCGCCGCGGTTTCAAGGCGCGCCATGTCCATCAGAACGGTTGCCACCTGATCGTCCTGCCGGCTCAGATCAACACCTGCCAGCAAATCCGAACGGTCATGCTGGGTCGCCAGCGTCTCGGCGGCGGCGTCGGATGCTTTCTCGGATACGGTATAAACAGTGGTACCGCTTGCAGTACCCTGTGCCAGCGCGTCGGCATGCAGCGAGATGAACACATCGGCGCCGATGGCGCGGGCCCGTGTGATCCGGTCCGGGAGGGAAACAAATTCGTCCTGATCGCGGGTCATTGCGGCTGAATAGCGACCGGTCAGGATCAGCGCTTCTTTAAACTCCCGCGCGAAAAGCAGGACCAGTTGCTTTTCCTCATGTTCCTGATGCGTCGCTCCGGGATCGATGCCGCCATGCCCCGCGTCGATCGCCACTACCAGCGGACGGTCGCCCAGCTGACGCCCGCGGGAGGCCACTGCCGGCGCCTTGACCTCGAAAGCCCAGCCGTCATCCTCGGGCGCGCCGGCATTTCGGGCGAATTCCGCGCTTGTAACATTTCTCATCAGGATCGACAGCGTTACCGGCCCGCCGGGGTTCGCCCCGGTCTTCATCTCGATGACCTCCACCGCCAGCGGGTTTGCGAGGTCCAGCACCATCCGCGACCAGCCTGGTCGGAAAATACCGTACCGGATGTCGGTAACAGCATCCGTGTTCAGGAGATCCTCGTCGCTGAACAGGGTCCAGTCGACCTCTTTGAAATCGACGACCAGCCGTTTCGGCTCGTCCAGCGTAAACACCCGGAACGGCACCGCCTGAGACAACGACAGCTTTACGGAGACACCACCCAGCAGGCGGTCTGAAATTCTTGATTTGTCAATATTTATCCGCGCAATAGCCTGAAGATCCTGCGCTGCCGCCAATTGCACACTTGGGAGTGTGAACAACAGGACATACGCCAAAAGAACTCTGAACACTACGGGCCTCTGCTCTGTTTTTGCCTGATCCGGTCTAATTGTGACTTCCACCGGTTTCGCCAAACCTTACTACACCTAAAAATAGATTGTAATTACTTTGTACACCTCGTAAGGATGACGGACCAGGCGAGTTTAGTCGCCTGCCGAGAAGTTTCGTCGGAGTGTTCGTTTTAAGGCAAAAGGCCGGAAAAATTGAACCCTGACAGGTCTCTTGACCAAGAATTACGCCCTGAATGCCGTGTAATGCGCTGACCGGGGCGCGAGTTAGCGCTCGATCATAAGAGCGTTGGAGAAAACCGCGATGAAACGCGCAGAGAATGGAACCAACTCAAGCTTGGCGGTAAACTCCGCCAACGCTGGCATTCTTGCGTCAAATTTCGCCATAACATTTCACACAAGTCCAGGACTCTCGGCCCCGCCGGGAGGCATCAGCTTGTGTGGTGAAGAGTTAATATGCCAAAGAAAATGCTTATCGATGCCACCCACGCGGAGGAAACCCGCGTTGTAGTGGTTGATGGAAACAAGGTTGAGGAATTCGACTACGAGAGCCTCAATAAACGTCAACTCGCCGGAAATATCTATCTGGCCAAAGTCATCAGGGTCGAACCGTCGCTTCAGGCGGCATTCGTAGACTATGGTGGCAACCGGCACGGATTTCTTGCGTTTTCGGAAATTCACCCCGACTATTACCAGATCCCTGCCGCGGACCGTGAAAAGCTGCTGGCAGAAGAGGCCGCCTATGCGCAGTCCATGGAAGACGAGGACAATAAGGAAAAGACAAAGTCGCGCCGCCGACGCCGACCTTCCAAGTCAAAGGCCGCCACTGATGGCGCGCCGAAGGACGAAACCGTGTCTTCGGATGTCGTGATCGACGTCGAGGAAACGGACTCCGATCTGGTCGATGTACCGGAAAACTCAGACAAAAAGCCGAAACCGGATCAGGAACTGCCGCAGACAGAGCAGACCGACGACGATAATTCGAACGGCGAAAGCGAAGTCGAAAGTGACGACGCCGAAGAAGCCAACGGCGAAGAATCCAAGCCCGCCAAGGATAGCGATATCGAATCCGTCGCGGACGATGATGTAGAGGACGAAGTGCGCCCCCGCAAACCGCGGCCACGGCGCTACAAGATCCAGGAAGTCATCAAAGTCCGCCAGATTATGCTCGTGCAGGTCGTCAAGGAAGAGCGCGGCAACAAGGGCGCGGCGCTGACCACGTACCTGTCGCTGGCTGGACGCTATTGCGTGCTGATGCCGAACACGGCGCGCGGAGGCGGCATTTCCCGCAAGATCACCAACGCGGCGGACCGCAAGAAACTCAAGGCTGTCGCCAACGAGATCGAGGTGCCTAAAGGTGCCGGCCTGATCATCCGGACGGCGGGCGCGAAGCGCAACAAGACTGATATCAAGCGCGATTACGAATATCTGCAACGGCAATGGGAACAGGTCCGCGACCTGACGCTCAAATCCATTGCTCCGGCACAGATCTATGCCGAAGGCGACCTTATCAAACGCTCGATCCGCGACCTGTACAACAGCGATATCGACGAGATTCTGGTCGAGGGCAACGAAGGTTTCCAGATCGCAAGTGATTACATGACCATGCTGGTTCCGAACCGCGCCGACAAGGTCAAAATCTACATAGACCAGATGCCGCTTTTCGCGCGGTATCAGGTAGAGGGTTACCTCAGCGGCATGTTCAACCCGACCGTGCAGTTGAAATCGGGCGGCTATATCGTGATCGGCGTGACTGAAGCGCTTGTCGCCATTGACGTGAACTCCGGCAAATCGACCAAGGAAGGTTCGATTGAGGATACCGCCTTGCGCACCAACCTCGAAGCCGCCGAAGAAGTGGCGCGCCAGTTGCGCCTTCGCGATCTGGCAGGCTTGATCGTGATCGACTTCATCGACATGGAAGAACGGCGCAACAACGCCGCCGTCGAGCGCCGCATCAAGGACAAGTTGAAAGACGACCGCGCCCGCATCCAGGTCGGCAAGATATCCGGCTTCGGACTGATGGAAATGTCGCGCCAGCGTTTGCGTCCCGGCATGATCGAGGCGACAACTGCACCCTGCCCTGCCTGCCACGGCACCGGCATTGTGCGGTCCGACGACAACCAGTCGCTGGCCATCCTGCGCGAGTTGGAAGAGGAAGGCGTTCGCCAGAGGACAAAGGAAGTTCTGGTCAAGGCCCCTGTCGCCATCGCCAACTATCTGCTGAATGCCAAGCGCGAGCACGTCGCCAAAATCGAGAGCCGCTACGGCATGTCGATCCGTATCGAGGCGGACATCACCCTGATCAGCCCGGACTACACAGTCGAACTGTTCAAGACCTCCAGCCGTGTCATCACTGCGCCGGAAGCTACGCAAACCATAACCGTCGAAAGCACGGAGATGGATGCTGTCCTGCCTCAGTTGCAGACTCAGCCGCAATCGGCCGAAACGGGTGGCGACACCGACGAGCAGCCCAAGAAAAAGCGCCGGCGCCGCCGTCGCCGTGGCGGTCGCTCGCAGGATACCGGAGAAAACGGTCAGGACGCGACGACGGCAGCCGATACAACGGAGGAGCAGGTCGCAGCACCATCCGCCGAACCGGAATCCAAACCGGAGGAAGCGCCAAAGCCGGAAGCTGGCGAAGAAGCGCCCGCCGAGAAGCCGAAGCGCAAACGCGCGCCACGCAAGAAAAAGGTCGAGGAGCAGACGGAAATTGCCGGCGAAACTGCTGCCGAAGCCGCGCCCGAGGAAGAAGTGGCCGAAAAGCCGAAGCGCAAACGCGCGCCACGCAAGAAAAAGGTTGAAGAACCGGCCGTCGAAGCCGCTTCCGAGCCCGCCGTTTCCGAGTCTGTGGCTGAAAAGGAACCGGAGCCTGAGACCCAGAAGGCCCCTGAACCTGCGGTGGAGCCCGAGCCCGCACTGGCAACGGCGGTCGAGGAAAAGGCAGACAAGCCAAAAAAACGCGGATGGTGGTCCAGATAGTCTGAGGTCCTTCCGGGGTCGGCGGTTCATTGCACCCGATACATCACTTTATGGCGACCTGCAGTTCTGCGGGTTGCCATAAAGGGTTGAAAACTTCTACGCTCCGGACGATGAAAACTCGATGGCGCGCGCCGTGCGCCGGTATCAGGAAGCGACGCTTAGACCTTGTTTAGGACCACATTGAAATCCGCGATACTTGCATCGCTAACCTTCTGCCAGATGCTGAATCCGGCAGTGGCACAGGGCCTGATCCGTGACGCAGAGATTGAACGCACACTGAGTTCCGCCGCCCGGCCTCTTTTGCAGAGCGCGGGCCTGCCGGTTACCTCAACCAATATCCTGATCGTCAACGACCGGTCGATGAACGCCTTTGTCGCGGGCGGCAACAATATTTTCATAAACGCCGGCCTGGTCATGCGCCTGAAATCGGTCGAAATGTTGCAGGCCGTCATAGCCCATGAAATCGGCCATATAACTGGTGGCCATGCCTCGCAACGTGCGGCCGACATGGCCGGCGCGCAATCCGCCG
>JAHEFH010000145.1 GCA_024640245.1 Paracoccaceae bacterium
CCAGTGGCCCCGTGCGCAGGCGCTGCAACCGCGCCGGCCATTCGGCCTTGGTCATGGCGGCCTCGTAGTTCGGCTTGTGCAGGCCAAGACAGCGCAGGGCCGCAATCGCGGTGCCGGCATTTACCACCTGATGGCCGCCGATCAGCACGGGCATCGGAAGGTCGAGCAGGCCATAGTCGTCCTGATAAACAAGCCGACCGCGTTCTTCCCAGACCAGCCAGTGCTGGCCGTGAATTCTCAGACGCGCGCCTACCTTTGCCGCTTGCCGCTCAATCACTTCCAGCGCCACTTCTTCCTGCGGCGCGATAATACCGAAGATGTCGCGCTTCAGGATACCGGCTTTTTCACCGGCAATCTCGGCCAGAGAGTTGCCGAGATATTGCTGGTGGTCCACCGACACGGGCGTGATCACGGTCATTGCCGGTTCGGGGACGACGTTGGTGGCGTCCAGCCGTCCGCCCAGCCCGACCTCCAGAATGGTATAATCCGCAGGTGTGCGGGAAAAGGCCAGCAACGCTGCGCAGGTCGTGATCTCGAAATAGGTGATATTCTCGCCGCCGTTGACCTGTTCACAGACGTCCAGAACCTCTGACAGGGCATTCTCGCTGATCAGCTTTCCGGCGACGCGGATGCGTTCGTGGAACCGCGCGAGATGCGGCGATGTATAGACATGGGCAGTGGCGCCAGACCCCTCGATACCGGCGCGGATCATTGCGGCGGTCGAGCCCTTGCCGTTGGTGCCGGCAATGTGGATCACGGGCGGCAGTTTCCGTTCCGGATTGCCCAGCGCATCCAGCAGGCGAGTCATCCGGTCCAGCGTCAGGTCAATAATTTTCGGATGAAGCGACATCAGCCGCTCCAGAATGACATCGCTATGTACAGAGGTCACGCCTTGGCTTCTCCGGATGCGGGAGTTTCACCCGTCATTTTTCCCGGCGGCGGCAGCGCTCCCTTGACAGCAGGCGGCAGGCCCATGAGCATCCGGACGATGGTGATCAGTTCGTCGCGCATTTCCTTGCGCGGGGTAACACGGTCCAGCATGCCGTGATCCAGCAGGTATTCCGCCCGTTGGAAACCTTCGGGCAGTTTCTCGCGGATCGTCTGTTCGATGACGCGCGGTCCGGCAAAACAAATCAGTGCGTTCGGTTCCGCGATGTGCACGTCACCGAGCATGGCGTAGGACGCCGTCACGCCGCCGGTTGTCGGATGGGTCAGCACGACGATGAATGGCAGTTTGGCCTCTTTCAGCATCTGTACCGCCACAGTGGTGCGCGGCATCTGCATCAGAGACAGTATGCCTTCCTGCATCCGGGCACCGCCAGCGGCCGAAAACAGGATCAGCGGGCATTTCTCTTTCACCGCGCGCTCGCAGGCGGCGATGATTGCATTGCCTACGGCCATGCCCATGGATCCGGCCATGAAGCTGAAATTCTGCGCCGCGACGACGACTTTGGCATTTCCGATCTCGCCCAGCGCGACCAGCATTGCCTCTTTTTCGCCGGTCTCCTTCTGGGCTGCCTTAAGCCGGTCGGGATAGCGCTTCTGATCGCGGAAGCCCAAAGGGTCGACCTTAGGCGCCGGTACGTCTATCTGCGCAAATATGCCGCCGTCGAACAAAGAATTAAATCGTTCCCGCGGTGTGATGTTCATGTGATGGCCACAGTTCGTACAGACGTTCAACGCCTCTGCCAGTTCGCGGTGGAATAGCATCGTGCCGCATTCCGGGCATTTGGACCACAGGTTTTCCGGCGTTTCGCGCCGTGAAAACAGCGAATCGACCCGGGGTCTGACGTAGTTGGAAATCCAGTTCATCGTGGCTCCGTTATGACCTTTGACAAAGCCGAATCTTAATCCGGCAAGCAGGGGATTGCAATCACGGGCGGCGGTTTCGGTTCACGATAATCAGATATACTCCGTAGATCAGCGCGATCGATCCGGCATCGGCCAGCAGCATGGGGCGCAAAAGACCGCTGTCCGACACGGAAAACGGCGTTACGAAGAGGCTTACGCCCGACATGCCCCCCTCCAGCGATAGAAAGCACATGGCGAAGAAGTTGTTGACGAAATGCAGCCCGATAGCCGCGCCGATATTTCCTGTCCGTGCGGTGATATCGGCAGCTATCACCCCGACCAGCGCCGTCACCAGAACGGCGATCCACGCATTGTCCCCAAGAACGCTCGGCTGGTAATGCAGCGACCCGAAAATGGCCGAGGGCAGGACCATCCAGATCCAGGGGTTGGTGAACCGGGCGGCAAGCTGCTGTTGCAGGTAGCCACGAAAGATCAATTCCTCTGTCGTGACCTGCACCAGCATCAACGGCAGGACCGGAATCATCCAGCGCAGCCAGTCGCCGAGCGGCAGGTTCGGTTCCGGCTCTGCGGTGATAAAACTGTAGATTGTTCCCAATCCGGTCAACAGCGTCATTACCATTGCCGCGATCAGCGCGGTGCGAACTATCTCTCGCGGACCCGCGCCGAACAGCGTGCCGAGCGACCGGCGATGCACCAGTTTCACCGCAAGCCAGGTGAACAGAAACACGATGGAAAAACCCGACAGGACAAATACGATGGACGCGGGGGAACGCCCGAGCATGTCGGGCGACATCACCAGAACTGCAAGGGCCTCGCCGAAAAGCAAATAAACCGCAAGCGCCGAAATCATGGTTCCGGCGAAGAACGCGGTTCCGATCAGAAGGCCCGACAGGCACAGGCGCCACAACTCGCTTCGCAGTCGCGCCGGTTCAACGAAATCTGCGAAACGCCCTTCAAGTCTAGGAAATATCTGCATTCGTCCCTTCGTCTCTTTTTCTTTCTGGTCAGAACATTGGTCGCTCCTGTTAATAACTTCAAGACTGGAGTTTTTCTTTTGGTCCCCGGTTCCGTCATGCGGGAGGACAACAGTTGCGTTTGGTGTGGCGTTGTCCTTCAATGGAATGGTCGCCCGTACCCGTCACCGCACTCCGGAAATTGCCGATGCACCCGATTTATCCGCACCTGTTCGAACCGCTCGACCTCGGTTTTGCCGAACTGCCGAACCGTGTGCTGATGGGATCCATGCATACCGGTCTGGAAGAACTTGGCGACTGGAGGCGTGTGGCGGCCTATTATGCCGAGCGGGCGCACGGAGGTGTCGGCCTGATCGTCACGGGCGGCATGGCGCCGAACGCCGAAGGCGCTGTCTTTCAGGGCGCGGCAGGCCTGTTTACCGCCAAGGACATCGCAAACCACAGGATTGTGACCGACGCCGTCCATGCCGAAGGCGGGCGCATTGCAATGCAAATCCTGCACGCAGGACGCTATGCCTATACGCCCGATCTGGTCGCGCCCTCCGCGATCCGGTCGCCGATCACACCCTTCGCACCGCGCGAACTGGACGATGCCGGCGTTGAAAAACAACTCGACGATATCGCGACTGCCGCCGCACGCGCGCGGGAGGCTGGCTATGACGGCGTCGAGATAATGGGCTCCGAAGGCTATTTCCTGAATCAGTTTCTGGTCACCCAGACCAACAAACGGACCGACCGCTGGGGCGGCACTTACGAAAACCGGATGCGCGCGCCCGTCGAAGCCGTGCGCCGCGTGCGAGCCATCACCGGTCCCGATTTCATCCTGATCTACCGCCTGTCGATGATCGACCTGATCCCGAACGGATCGAACTGGGAAGAGGTTGTGCGGCTCGCCAAAGCCATCGAAGCGGCGGGCGCCACGATCATCAACACCGGCATCGGGTGGCACGAGGCGCGGGTGCCGACCATCGCCACATCCGTGCCGCGCCGCGCGTTTGCATGGGTGACGCAAAAGCTGATGGGGCAGGTTGGCGTACCGCTGATCACCTCGAACCGGATCAATACGCCCGAGGTCGCCGAGCAGGTGCTGGCCGAGGGCTGCGCCGATATGGTGTCAATGGCGCGGCCGTTTCTGGCCGATCCGGAATTCGTCGCAAAAACACAGGCCGGTCGGGCCACTTCTATCGCGCCCTGCATTGCCTGCAATCAGGCCTGCCTCGACGATACGTTCGAAATGAAGCCGGCCTCATGTCTCGTCAATCCGCGCGCCGGAGCGGAAACCGAACTGGTTTACACACCGACCGATGCGCCGAAAATGATCGCCGTGGTCGGCTCCGGCCCCGCAGGACTGTCCGCGGCCTTGGTGGCGGCAGGGCGCGGGCATCGGGTGACGCTTTTCGAAAAATCGGCCCACGTCGGTGGCCAGTTGAACATGGCGAAAGCCGTCCCGGGCAAGGAAGAGTTCCACGGCCTGCTGGCCTATTACCAGCATCAGCTAGCCGCGACCGGCGTCACGCTGCGCCTGGAAACCGCCGCCACGCCCGATATGCTGAAATCTTTCGACGAGGCGATAATCGCCACTGGCGTACGTCCCCGCGATCCGCGTATCCCGGGGCAGGACGGGACGAATGTTCTGGGGTATATTGACGTGTTGCGCGACAAGGCTGCTGTCGGTCCCCGCGTCGCCATAATCGGTGCGGGCGGCATCGGCTTCGACGTCGCGGAATATCTGCTGCATGGCGGCATCAGCCCGGCCGAGGACGCGGCGCTCTGGCGCAGGGAATGGGGTGTCGGCGATCCGTCAAAAGACCGTGGCGGGCTGGACCCGTCGGGACCGCATCCCGAACCGCCGGCGCGGCAGGTCATCCTGCTGCAACGCAAGGCGCAGAAATTCGGCAAGGGACTGGGCAAAACAACCGGCTGGATTCACCGCCTGACGTTGAAACGCAAAGACGTGCAGATGCTGGCCGGCGTGAATTATGAAAGGATCGACAAGGACGGGTTGCATATCAGTTTCGGCGCGGCCCGCGACAATCCCAAGCTGCTGGCAGTGGACACGGTCGTCATTTGCGCCGGGCAGGAACCGGAACGCGCTTTGGCGGACGCACTGCGGGACAGCGGTCAACCGGTGCATGTCATCGGCGGGGCCGATCTGGCGGTAGAACTGGATGCGAAACGCGCGATCGCGCAGGGCAGTCGCTTGGCGGCGGAGCTTTAGAAAATTCGTCTAGAACAACTCGTCCATCACCGAGACCAGCATTGAGGCGATGCCGGATTCCGACAATGAATGGCCCGCCTTCTGCACCATGAACAGCCGCGACGACGGCCACGCCTCATGCAGGGCAAAGGCTGTTGCGGGCGGACAGATCATGTCATAGCGGCCCTGTACGATCGTCCCCGGAATATGGGCGATTTTTGGCATGTCGCGCAGAATCTGGCCCTCTTCGATGAAGCCGCCGTTCGAGAAATAGTGGTTTTCGATCCGCGCGAAAGCCAGCGCATAAGAAGTGGGCGCCGAGCCGCTGCCGTATCGGCCCTCGATCGTGGCCAAGGAGCTTTCCCAGTTGGTCCAGAGCCGGGCAAAGCGGATCTGCTCCTCTTCGTCAGCTCCGAACAGGCGCTTGTGAAATGCCGAGATGACGTCGTGGCGTTCGTCTTCCGGCAATTCAGAGATAAAGGCCTTCCAGCGCTGCGGGAAAAACTGCGACACACCGCCCTGATAGAACCAGGCCAGTTCCGCCGCAGTCATCAGGAAGACTCCGCGCAAGACCAGATGCCGGACCCGCTCGGGGTGGGCTTGCGCATAGAGTAGCGAAAGGGTTGCCCCCCAGGAACCGCCGAACACGATCCAGTTGTCGATACCAAGTTTCTCGCGGATCGCCTCGATATCGGCAATCAGGTGTTTGGTGGTATTGTTCTCGACGCTGGCATGCGGGCGTGACCTCCCGCATCCGCGCTGGTCGAACAGGATAACGCGGTAGATATCGGGGCGGAAAAAACGGCGCATGCCCGGACTGCAACCGCCGCCCGGTCCGCCATGCAATACCACAACCGGAATACCGTCGGGGTTGCCGCACTGCTCGTAATACAGGCGATATCCGCCCTCGACTTCGATCGTGTCGAAGGCGTAAGGCTGGCTCGCCGGATAAAGTGGGCGTTCTATACCGATTTGACTATCTGAGTTCCGCATGCATGTCTTATAGGAATGAAAGGGCCGGATGGTCAAACCAACTTGTGATGTGGAGTCAAGAAATGCAGGCAACTGGCACAGTCGACCCGGCAGAGATCGCCAAGTTCGAGGCGATGGCCGCAGAGTGGTGGGATCCGAACGGAAAATTCAAACCGCTGCACATGCTGAACCCCTGCCGACTGGACTATATCACGGCCCAGATCGCGGCGGAGTTCGACCGTGACCTAACTGCCCGCAAACCGTTCAAGGACCTGCGGATTCTGGATATCGGCTGCGGTGGCGGCCTGCTGTCAGAGCCGATGGCACGTCTCGGGGCCACAGTGATCGGCGCCGATGCGGCGGAGCGCAATATTCCGGTGGCGCGCCTGCATGCCGAACAATCGGGATTGCAGATCGACTATCGCCATACCACAGCCGAAGCGATGGCCGAGGCCGGAGAGCGGTTCGACGTGGTCCTGAACATGGAAGTGGTCGAGCATGTTTCATACCCCGCAGCCTATCTGGACGCCTGCAAGACCCTGTTGAAGCCCGGCGGGTTGATGATCTGCTCGACCCTCAACCGCAATGCGAAAAGTTATCTGATGGCGATCGTCGGGGCCGAACATGTCATGCGCTGGCTGCCAAAGGGCACGCACGAATGGGGCAAGTTCATAACGCCAGACGAAT
>JAHEFH010000146.1 GCA_024640245.1 Paracoccaceae bacterium
GCGGCGGGCTATGCCGCCGGTTCCACCCCGAACCCGACCTATCAGGAGGTTTGCAGTGGCCACACCGGCCATAACGAAGTGGTCTGGCTGGTCTATGACCCCAAGGTGATTTCCTATTCCGACTTGCTGAAACTGTTCTGGGAGGGTCATAACCCGACGCAAGGCATGCGGCAGGGAAACGACCGCGGCACGCAGTATCGCTCCGGTATCTACACCTATACGCCGGAACAGGCAGAGCAGGCCCGCGCCAGCAAGGCGGCCTATCAGGATAAACTGCTGACTGCCGGACACGGTGCTATCACGACCGAAATCCTCGCGGCGCCGGAATTCTATTTTGCCGAGGAATATCACCAGCAGTATCTGGCGAAAAATCCAGGCGGCTATTGCGGGCTGGGCGGGACCGGCGTGACCTGTCCGGTCGGATTGACCGCTTGACCTGACGCGCTTGCTCGCCTATCCGCGCGGAAACACCATCACACACGGATAGGCCATGCCGACTTTTACCGCCCTGACGACACTGACCAGCAAAGCGGACGCCGAGCGTCTGAGCGACGAGTTGGAACTGCTGATCCCCGAACCCTATGGCGTCGGTGTCTTCGAGGTCGAGGACGGATCGGAGACATGGGAAGTCGGCGGCTATTTCCTTGAAAAGCCCGACGAGGTCGCTCTGGCGCTGCTGGCAGCAAGCTGCGGCGCGCGGCCTTTTGCCGTGTCTGAGGTCCCGGACAAGGACTGGGTGGCGGAAGTGAAGCGTGAACTGGCGCCGATCGAAGCCGGGCGGTTCTTTCTCTATGGCTCGCACGACGCCGACAAGGTACCGCAAGATTGCGTTCCGCTGCTGATCGAGGCCGCGATGGCATTCGGTACCGGACACCACGGCACCACCAAGGGCTGCCTTATCGCGCTCGACAATCTGGCAAATGGCGGGTTTGTCGGTCGCAATGTGGCCGATGTCGGTTGCGGTACGGCCGTGCTTGCCATGGCTGCGGCAAAAATCTGGACGGGCAGGGTGCTGGCCAGCGATATCGACGAGGTTGCAACGGATACCGCGATTGCCAACATAGCCGGTAACGGTCTGGCGGACCGGATCGAGGTCGTGACATGTGCCGGTTTCGACCATCCGGTATTGCAGGATGCGGCGCCCTTCGATCTGGTGCTGGCGAACATCCTGAAAGGCCCGCTGATCGATCTGGCGCCCGACATGTCGCGGAACATTGTTACTGGTGGTTATGCCATATTGTCTGGCCTGCTGAACACCCAGGCCGATGATGTCATAAATGCATACACGGCGGAAAATTTTGAATTGGTTGACCAGATTATTCTTGGCGAGTGGTCGAGTTTGACGTTACGTAAGCGTTAACCAAGAAAAAAATCCCGCCCGGGCCGCCCGATGTCGGCCTGGTTGCGACCATTGGCAGGAGCGAGCATGTCCCAGTCCAGTATGGAAAACCTCAAAGGTTTCGAAGAGCGTATCAGGCGGATCGAAGGGGCCAACCACAAGGGTGGCCGGACATCCTACAAAAGGTCTGGCGAGTATTTCCGCAAGGAAGAAGAACGTAAACGCCAGCGCAAAAAGGGCAAAAAGGCAAACTGGACTTTCCGCATCATGCTGGTTCTGGTCGCCGTTCTGGGCGTGAAGACCTATATCATGATGTCAATGGGGCCGGAGGCATACGATGCGCGAATGGCCGAACTTCAGGCCGGAGACCAGTACCACAAGGCGGCTTTTGCGGTGATGCAGCCCGATCCGGTGACCGCGAAGCTGTTGGAGTTGCTGGCCGGATCCGGCTATCTGCAACCTGAGTCCACAGTGCGCGAGGCTGCCGCAGCGCCGGTCGCAGAGGCAGAGACAACCCCTGAAAAGCAAGAAGCCGGCTCCATTGATGGGGAACCGGCTTCTGGAACGTCAGTCGAGGTCGTTAATTCAAACTGACCTGATTTACGCATTTTTGGACAGGTCCAGCGAGTGGATCTGGTGACGTGACAGACCGATATCGGCAAGCTCTGCATCTGTGAGACGCATCAGTTCTTCACGTGTTTGTTTTTCAGCTTTCCAGGTCTGGTAACGGGTTGCCAAATCCTGAACGCTAGCGGCGATGCGTGAAAATGCGATCGAGACGTACGATACATTTCCAAAATCGTGTGAAACAGCCATTGTTCTTTTCCTTCATAGCGCCCGAATGATCTCGGACAGCGGTCATCTATTCCGGCACTACCCCGGTTACAATCCACGTTTATGCAATCCCGCATTGCGCCATTTGCATAGATTGATCGACATACTGCTTAGACACACCGGCACCGAAACTATCGCGACCGGCAAGTTTCTCTTTTTAAATGTTCTTGTTTCGTGCTATTGCGGTCGCAACAATAATAAAGGGCAGTGGCAGTGATGCGCGTCATCGGAATTGATCCAGGACTGCGGACTATGGGGTGGGGTATTGTCGATGCCGACGGGTCCAGGCTGACGCATGTGGCGAACGGCCAGTGCAAGTCTCGGGCCGCCGACAGTCTGGCAGACCGCCTTCTGAGCCTGCACGGGCAGCTTAGCGAAATCATCGAGACTTTCCGGCCCGATACCGCTTCGGTCGAACAGACCTTCGTAAACAAGAGCGGTACTGCAACCCTGAAACTGGGGCAGGCGCGAGCGATCTGCCTGCTGGTGCCGGCGCAGTTCGGGCTGACCGTGGCGGAATACGCGCCGAACGAGGTCAAGAAAGTGGTGGTCGGCGTCGGCCACGCCCAAAAGGGGCAGGTCGACCATATGGTGCGTCTGCAACTGGCGGGCGTTGAAATCGTCGGACCGGATGCGGCGGACGCGCTGGCTATAGCGCTCTGTCACGCGCACCAGGCCCGCTTTGCCGGAAAACTCGAAGCGGCCGTGGCGCGTGCAAGGGGGGCGGCATGATAGGCAAGATCACGGGGCGCGTGGATTATCGTGGCGCCGATCATGTTCTCGTCGATGTGCAGGGCGTCGGCTATCTGGTTTACTGTTCCGACCGCACGCTGGCGGGCCTGCCGCCGCGCGGCGGGATCGTCGCGCTCTATACCGACCTGCTGGTGCGAGAGGACAATCTGCAACTGTTCGGTTTTCCGACGCTGGCGGAGCGGGAGTGGCACAAGCTGCTGACCCGCGTGCAGGGCGTTGGCGCCAAGGCGGCGCTTGCAATAGCCGGCACGCTCGGCACCGAAGGCGTATCGCGCGCCATCGCGCTGGGCGATGTGGCGGCGATCAAGTCCGCGCCGGGTGTGGGGCCGAAACTGGCGCAGCGTGTGGTGGCCGAACTGAAAGACAAGGCACCCGCCATCATGGCGATGGGTGACGCAGGCGCGGCGCGCGCCGAAGCGCATGGCGATGCCGTCATTGAACCGCTTGTGGCGGATGTCGCGGTCGCCGAGCGGCCGAAGGCCAACCCGTCCTCTGCCAACGCGCAGGCCGATGCCTTGTCAGCGCTTGTCAATCTGGGATATGGGCAAGGCGATGCCGCCGGAGCCGTGGCGCAGGCCTCTGGCGATGAACCCGAGGCCGGCGCGCCGCAACTGATCAGGGCGGCGCTGAAACTACTGGCCCCGAAGGCGTGATCCGATGAGCGAACCCGACCCACTCTTGCGCCCCGATCCGAACCCGGAAGACCTCGACCGCGCCATGCGGCCGCAGCTTCTGGACGAGTTCGTCGGGCAGGCCGAGGCGCGGGCCAATCTGAAAGTCTTTATAGAGAGTGCGAAAATGCGCTCTTCGGCCATGGACCACACGTTGTTCTATGGCCCGCCGGGACTCGGCAAGACCACACTGGCGCAGATCATCAGTCGCGAGTTGGGCGTGAATTTCCGCATGACCAGCGGGCCGGTTCTGGCCAAGGCAGGCGATCTTGCCGCGATCCTGACCAATATGGACGCGCGCGACGTGTTGTTCATTGACGAGATTCACCGGCTCAATCCGGCGGTGGAAGAGGTTTTGTATCCGGCACTGGAGGATTTCGCGCTCGATCTGGTGATCGGTGAGGGGCCTGCGGCGCGCACTGTGCGTATCGAGTTGCAGCCCTTCACGCTGGTGGGTGCCACTACGCGGCTGGGTCTGCTGACCACGCCGTTGCGCGACCGGTTCGGCATCCCGACGCGGCTGGAGTTCTATACCACGGCCGAATTGCGCTCCATCGTGGAACGCGGCGCGCGGCTGATGCGGATCGGCATCGACGCGGACGGATCGAATGAAATAGCGCGGCGCGCGCGTGGAACGCCGCGCATCGCCGGACGCCTGTTGCGCCGCGTCGCCGATTTCGCGCTGGTCGAAGGCGACGGCAGCATTTCGCGCGAGGTCGCTGACCGTGCGCTGACACGTCTGGGCGTAGACGATCTGGGGCTGGACGGGGCCGACCGGCGCTATCTGAAACTGCTCGCGGAGAACTATGGCGGCGGCCCGGTAGGCGTGGAGACAATCGCCGCAGCCCTGTCAGAGGCCCGCGATGCCATCGAAGAGGTGATCGAGCCGTTCCTGCTGCAACAGGGCCTGATCCAGCGTACCCCGCGCGGCCGTATGCTGGCTGCCAAGGCCTGGATGCATCTGGGTCTGGACGCGCCGAAACCTGTAGTTCAGACTGATCTGTTTGAAGGAAAAAAATGACTGCTGTTGATGTGACTTTGGCGGACGGGATCAACCGTCTTTTCGGGACCGAAGAGGGTTACCGCTTCGCCCGCTGGGGCAGGCCGATTGCGCCGGTGGTGTTCGGAACCGATGACGAGTCGCTGACCCATATAAAGGCCGCGATCACCCAGACCGTCGACGTGACCGGTCAGAAGACCGTTGAAACGGACCCGGAACTTGGGTCCAACTTCATGTGGTTCTTCTGTTCCGAATGGGACGAGGTGGCGGGGGTCCCCGACCTCGACAAGCTGATCCCCGGCTTGCATTCCGTGCTCGACAGCCTGAAGGCGCGCGATGCGAACCAGTACCGCTATTTCGCCTTCGACGCAGAAGGCGCCATCAAGTTCTGCGCGGTGCTGGTGCGCTTGAAGGGCCATATCGCAGAACTGCCGGTGCAGGTTCTGATTGCCGGAGAAACCGTGAAATCGCTGTTGCTGTGGTCGCCGCAGGCCTTTGCCGAGGAAAGTCCGATCGCCATCGTGAAGGAAAATGGTATCTGTGTCGTGAAGCCCGGCTTTGCCGCGGTGATCCGCGCTGCCTATGATCCGGTCGTGCCGGCCAGCGCAAGCGACCCGTCCCACGCCCTGCGCTTGTCGGCGCGAGCTGGACTTTTGTTGAAGGAATTAACCTGATGAGCCACAAGTTTCATCTGCGCGTTTATTACGAAGACACAGATCTTGCCGGCATCGTCTATTACGCCAACTACCTGAAATTCGTCGAGCGGGCCCGCAGCACACTGGTGCGTGAAGCGGACATCGACCAGAACGAAATGAAGGACAAGTTGGGAGTAGTTTTCACGGTTCGGCGCCTGCAGGCGGAATATTTCGCGCCGGCCAGAATGAATGACGAATTGTGGGTGGAAACGACCGTGCACCTGCTCAGCGGGGCGCGTATCGTGTTCAATCAGGACGTCTATCGCGATGGCGTGATGCTGTTTTCCGGAATTATTACAGTCGCTTGTGCCACGCTGGATGGCAAAGTTTCGCGTTTTCCGGCAGAAATTCGCGCAAAACTCGCAAAAGCTGACCTCTAATCCGGCGAAACGTGTCGGAAACAATAGTGTTATGCTACGGTTCACGCTAAAGTAACCGAAATAAAACGGTTGCCGGGGAAACGGCGGCCCATGGCATATGCGAGCGGAAAATATGGAAACAGAAGCACTTGCTGCGGCGCAGGAGATTGATTTCTCTATGCTGGCGCTGTTCTTGAGGGCCACTTTCGTTGTGAAACTGGTCATGTTGATCCTGGTTGCGGCCAGTGCCTGGTCATGGGCGATCATCATCCAGAAATTCATAAATTACAGAATCGCGCGACGGGACTCGGATTTGTTCGACCGTGCTTTCTGGTCTGGCGAGCCGCTTGACGAATTGTATGACCAACTCGGGCCAAACCCGAGGGGCGGAGCGGAAAAGATTTTCTCTGCCGGCATGGTGGAGTGGAAACGGTCCCACCGCGCCGACGGGGCGCTGATCCCTGGCGGGCAGGCGCGGATCGACCGTAAGATGGACGTCGCGATCAACAAAGAGTCCGAGAGCCTGAACAACGGCCTGACCTTTTTGGCGACCGTGGGCGCGATTGCGCCCTTCGTCGGACTGTTTGGTACGGTCTGGGGCATCAAGAACGCATTCGAGCAGATCGCCATCCAGCAGAACACCAACCTGGCGGTTGTAGCGCCCGGCATCGCAGAGGCGCTGGTCGCCACGGCGCTGGGTCTGCTGGCGGCTATCCCTGCCGTTATCTTCTATAACAAGTTGTCCGCCGACGCCGACCGGATCATCGGTGGCTATGACAGCTTTGCAGACGAATTCGCGACGATCCTGTCGCGGCAACTGGACAGTTAGGGCGCGCGATGGGTGCTGGTGTTGTTGACAGAGGCGGATCGGGCGGCAAACGTCGGCGCAGTCATGCCCGGCGCAAGCCGATGGCAGAGATCAACGTCACGCCTTTCGT
>JAHEFH010000147.1 GCA_024640245.1 Paracoccaceae bacterium
GTGGCTCGCAGCTTGCCGCCGCGTCTTGGCGAACATAACGAAGAAATACTTGGTACACAGCGGCGCGAGGCTCGTGTCGCTGGTTCCGACTAGAATCAGAGGTGCAGATGTCAAACGAATTCACTCAAATCCTTTTCGAGGAGGACGGCCCCGTCGCGACCATCACGCTGAATCGCCCCGACAACGGCAACATGTTCACGGAGACGATGTGTCATGAAATCAGGGACTGTATCGAGCAGATCCGCCGCGAGACACGCACGCGCGTGGTCGTGTTGACCGGCGCGGGCGACAGGTTCTTCTGCATCGGCGGACAAAAGGACGGAATGGAAGATACGAAGCTCTATGCCGGGACGCTGCCGACGCTGGAAATGTACGAGGCCATCGACAGGCTCCAGAAACCGGTGGTTGCCAGCGTAAACGGCTTTGCTGTCGGCGGCGGTAACGTCCTGCAGATGGTATGCGACGTTACGATCGCCAGGGAGAGTGCCGTTTTCCGCCAGGTGGGACCTATGATGGGCTCTTTCGACGCCGGATACGGGACGTGGTATCTGGAGGACCTCGTCGGCAAGAAGCGCGCCAAGGAAATCTGGTACTGTAATCCCAAGATGTCGGCAGCCTACGCGCAGGAAATCGGGCTGATCAACCGCGTTGTACCGGACGACGAGTTGGCGCAAAAGACGCGGGAATTCGCGCTGGAGATCGCCGACCGCGGTGCGTTTGCGCTTGCTTCCATAAAAGGCGCTTTCAACGCGCGCCATGGCGGCGTAGCGGGTCTGTCACGCGTCACGCACGATCTCTTGTTGAGTCAATATCTCGGTAGCGACGAGAGCAAGGAACTGAACGAAAGTTTCAACGATCGACGCAAGCCGGATCCGTCGAAGTTCGGCCACTGAGCAACGCCCGATGAAACCGATCCTGACATTACACGACCCAACCGTCGCAAAAGACTTTTACGATCGCGGCCTCTGGCAACCTGACACGTTCTATTCCCTGATGGCTTCGCAAGCCGAGCAGCGGCCGGATGCAGATGCGTTGCGCGACGGACAACAAACCCTCGGCTGGGGCGCGTTGAAAGCGCGCGTCGATGCTTTGGCTGATACCCTGCACGGTTCCGGCATCTCGGCTGGCGACCGGGCTTCAATCTGGATGTCCAATCGGATCGAGGCGGTCATCGCCTTTCTGGCTTGCTCGCGCGAAGGCATCGCTTGCAACCCGTCGCTGCACCGCAGTTACACCTGTGCGGAAATCGTCGATCTCCTTACGGAGTTGCAGTCGCGCGCTATCTTTACCGAAGACGGCTGGGGCGCGGACAGGCACAACCAGGATTTTGACGCGATGCTCGCGCCCCTGTCGTTCCTCAGGAAAGTCTTCACGCCGTCAGACTTCCCGGCAGCTGCCGCCGATACCGGGCGTGCTCCGCATGCCAACCCTGATAGCGTGGTGTATCTGGCATTCACCTCCGGCACCACGGGCAAGCCGAAATGCGTCATGCATTCGTGCAATTCGCTCCTGGCAAATGCGCGTGATCTCGTGCGCGACTGGGGGCTTTCCGAGCAGTCGAACATCCTGACACTCAGCCCGCTGTCGCATCATATCGCCTGGGTTGCCGTAGCCCAGTGGCTGGTATGCGGTGGGCAATTGATTACCAATGACCCGCCTGCCGGCATGACGCCGATGCAGTGGATCGTGGAAACCGGCGCAACCTACGTCCTCGGTGTACCGACCCACGCCATGGATATCCTGGCGGAACAAAAGCGTGCCGGCATGGAACGACTCGGCCAGGTAGAGACTTTCTACATGGCGGGCTCCCCGATTCCGGAGGTCGTCGCCGAGGCTTTCGTCAAGCAGGATATCGCGCCGCAGAATGTCTATGGCATGACCGAGTGCTCTTCACACCAGTACACGCACCCCTCCGACTCCAGGGACGTCTGGATATCGACGTGCGGACGCGGCGGGCCGGCCTATGAAGTAAAGATCTGGGATCCGGAAAACCCGGACACAGAGTTGCCGCAGGGGAGTTCCGGCAATATCGGCGGACGCGGTGCGGCGATGATGCTCGGCTATTTTGCAAACCAGGCGGCCACCGAAGGTACGTTCAATCGCCATGGATACCTGCTATCCGGTGATCTTGGTTCGTTCGATGCCGACGGCAATCTGCGGATCGAAGGCCGAATTAAGGACCTGATCATTCGCGGCGGTCACAATATCTATCCATCCCGAATCGAGTCGCTGACGCTGACGCATTCCGCGGTAGAGAAGGCCGCCGCGTTCGGTATTTCCGATGATCGGTTAGGTGAAAAGGTGTGCCTGGCCATCATCGGAGACGTGCCGCCGGACGACATGCTGGAACACCTGGCGCGTGAAGGGTTGTCGAAGTTCGACATGCCGGAGTGGTTCCTGGCCGTGGAGGAGTTTCCGCTGACCGCCAGCGGCAAGATCCTCAAACGTGAGTTGACTGAAATGGTCAGGCGCGGCGAACTTGAGCCGGCGCCTGTCCGGTATGTCGAAGCAAAGGCGTGAGAATATGACAGTCGAACTCCACAAAGACGACGAACTCGCCGTTCTTCGCCTGAATCGCCCCGACGCCCTGAACGCATTGTCGTTCGATATTCTTCGGCAGATAGGTAACGCTTTTGATGAGGTCGCTGCGATGCCGGATGCCCGTGCACTGCTGATCACCGGAGCCGGCGACAAGGCCTTCTGCGCGGGTGCCGACATCAAGGAATTGCGCAACCGCCGTCTTGTCGATCAGCGGCGCGGCGCTGAATTGGGCCAGTCGGTGTTTGCAAAGCTCGACAGGCTGCCGATCGCATCGGTTGCCCTGGTAAACGGCTATGCGTTTGGCGGCGGTGCTGAACTGGCGCTCGCGAGCACATTCCGAATCGCGTCGCCGAACGCCGTTTTCGGCCTGCCCGAAATCAAGCTGGGCTTGATACCCGGGTACGGTGGGACGCAGCGCTTGCCCCGCCTTATCGGTGCGGGGCGCGCCCTGGAAATTATCATGACCGGGCGCAACGTGAAATTCGACGAGGCCGAACGCATAGGACTGGTGAATGCAGTTGCTGAGGGCGACCTGATGGAGGCGGGCAGGGAATTCGCCGCACGATTCACGCGTTACAGCCTGCCTGTACTCGAATTCGCCCGACGGGCCGTGCAACGCGCGGGTGAAATGCCGTTGTACGAAGGCCTGCAGGTTGAAGCCGAGCTTTCGACGCTGGCCTACCGCTTGCAGGACGCAGAGGAAGGCATGGCTGCATTCGAAGAAAAGCGCAAGCCAGAGTTCAGGGATGGCTGACGGTCAAATAATCGTAACCGGTGGGTCCAAGGGTATCGGCGCCGCTATTGCCAGCGAACTGGATGCACGGCGTTTTCCAGTTGTTTGCCTGTCACGCACCGGTACCTCGGATGTCGGTCAGGCGATTGCCTGCGATATGACCGATGAGGCTGCTGTGCGTACCGCCTTTGCCCGAATTGCTGAGCAAGGCACGATAGTTGGGCTCGTGAACAATGCCGGTGTGCATATTCCTGGCGCCATCGCGACCTTGTCCGTCGAAGAATTCAACAAAACGATCGCCTTGAACACGACGGCCGTCATGGTCGCGGTGCGGGAAGCCTATCCTCATCTGAAAGACAACGGCGGCACCATCGTCAATATCGGGTCGTTCTTCGACAAGCTCGGTGTGCCGGACAATCTCGCATATTGCGCCTCGAAAGCCGCAGTGGCGGCAATGACGCGATGCATGGCGGTGGAATGGGCGCGTGACCGGATTCGTGTGACAAATGTCGCGCCCGGTTACATCGAGACCGATCTCAACCGCGACTACCTCGCGAGACCCAAGGTGCGGGATTGGATGAAGCAGCGCATCCCGGTGGGCGCTCCCGGGAGCGTGGCAGACGTCGCGCGCCTGGTTGCCGCCATTATCTGCGAGAAGATCGATTTCCTGACGGGTGAGACAATCTACGTAGACGGCGCACAAGGAATGAACCACTGATGAAATTGCTCGACAAGATCGCCGCGAGACGGAACTGGAACGACGAAGAGCAGCTCGTTCTCGACCAGGTGCAGCGGGTGGTTGATGATGTTATCGCCGCCAACGCCGACCATACTGACGAAACGTCTGATTTTCCATGGAAAAACGTGGAGGCGATTAACGAGCTGGGCCTCAACGGTGTGTTCATCCCGGAGGAGTTCGGCGGACAACTCATGTCCTACAAGCTCTATCTCGAGATCGTGTCGATTATCTCCGAGGCCTGCGCGTCAACCGGCATTATCTATGCCACGAACTATCATGGCATGAAACCGCTGATCGACTTTGGAACTGACCAACAGCGTTCCCGGCTCCTGCCGCGTATTGCCGAAGGTGGTCTTGGCGCATTGGCCATCACGGAGTCAAATGCGGGCTCCGATGCCACCGGCATGAAGACGACATTCGCGCCCGACGGCGACGATATAGTGGTCAACGGCTCGAAGGTATTCATTACCAACGGCAACGTGGCCGATCTCTACCTGCTGTTCGGGAAATGGTCGGACATCGAGGATTCGCGAGCATCGATTTCGGTGTTGGTACTCGAGAAAGGCGCCGAAGGATTGAGTGTCGACAAGGCCGAGAAGAAGATGGGCCTGAACGGCTCGCAAACCTGTGCCCTGTCGTTCAACGACGTTCGGGTACCGCGCGCCAACCTGTTGGGTAATCCGGGCGACGGATTGAAGATTCTGCTTGCGTCCCTCAATAAATCGCGACCCTCGATCGCCGCGCACGCCCGCGGCATTGCCCGTGCCGCCTTCAAGGACATGGTGAAATACAGCAATGAACGCATGCAATCGGGCCGCAGGGTGCTGGACTTCCAGGGCAACCAGTTCATCCTGGCTGACCTTGCCAGCGAACTTGCGATGCTCGAACGATGGCTGGACTATGTCGCCGAGCTGGTTGATGGTGGTGACGAGGACTTCGGCATCGAGGCTTCGGTATCCAAGCTGCGCGCCAGCGACCTCGCCATGAACATGGCCCTCGAATGTGTGCAGTTCCATGGCGGATACGGCTATGTTCGGGGTCACCGGGCAGAGCGGTTGATGCGGGATGCCAAGATTACCCAGATCTGGGAAGGCACCAACCAGATTCACCGGCAGCTGATCGGCCGCAGCTTTTGCTGGAAGCCGAACAAGAACGGCAACTCGAATATTCACCCCATCCATCCGGAAGTCGAGACAAAACCAGGAGACAGCAATGCCCGGCGTGCTTGAGGGACTGAAAGTCCTCGATTTCTCGACGCTGCTGCCGGGGCCGATGGCGAGCCTTTTCCTGGCAGACGCCGGCGCCGAGGTCATCAAGGTCGAGCGTCCCGGTTCAGGCGAGGAGATGCGCTCATACGTCCCGAAGTGGGGCGCGGACAGTATCAATTTCAGCATGCTGAACCGCGACAAAAAGAGCCTTGCCCTCGACCTGAAAGATGCTGCCTCGCGCCAGATTCTGGATCCACTGCTGCGGGAAGCGGACGTCCTGATCGAGCAGTTCCGGCCGGGTGTCATGGCGCGGCTCGGCCTGGGCTACGACGACGTGCGCAATCTCAAACCGGACATCGTTTATTGCTCGATCTCCGGCTATGGACAGACCGGACCGAAGTCGACGCGCGCCGGCCACGACCTGAACTACATCGGCGACGCAGGGCTGCTGGCATTGAGCCACGGGTCCGCCGAACACCTGGTCGTGCCGCCGGCGCTGATCGCGGATATCGCGGGCGGGACCTACCCGGCACTTTTCAACATCCTGCTTGCCCTGCGTGCCCGCGATGCCGGTAAGGGCGGCGCGTATCTCGATATCGCGATGGCCGACAACCTGTTTCCGTTCATGTATTGGGCGATGGGCGACGGACAGGCGGCAGGTGCCTGGCCCGGCAACGGCGACGCGCTGGTGACGGGCGGATCGCCGCGATATCAGCTGTATCCCACGGCTGACGGAAAGGTCCTCGCTGCGGCGCCAATCGAGCAGAAATTCTGGGCGAGTTTCTGCGAGGCCATCGGACTCGACGAAGATCTCCGCGACGATGCCGTGGACGAGGCAGCGACCCGGGCTGCGATAACGGAAATTATCTGCTCGAAGCCGGCCGCGCACTGGGAAAAGGTCTTCGAGGCGGCCGACTGTTGTTGCACCGTCGTTCGCTCGATCCGTGACGCCATGGAGGATCCGCATTTTCGTGCTCGAGGAGTCTTCAGTCGACGCCTGGTCAACGAAGGCGGCGCACGGATGGTCGGTTTGCCAACTGCCGTTGTCCCTGCGCTTGCGGCAAACCCCGATGGCGAGGCCGCCGCTCCGCGCCTGGGCCAGCACAACGACGAACTCGCTCAGCGTGCCGCATCGATTGAGACAGCGGAGTAATGAAGAGGCGGCCTCGAGCAGCAATTCAAGGAAATTGACACCTATGTCCGAGGATGAAAAGAAAGGCGATAGCAAAGGCTTTGCAGACAGTATCGCGCCAATGATGGCGTTCGCGGCCGCAATGAATCGTGCCTGGCTTTCGGCGGCGTCGCTTGGTGGCTTTCCCGATGCCGAAAAGGGGC
>JAHEFH010000031.1 GCA_024640245.1 Paracoccaceae bacterium
TTGCCTAAGTAGAGCGAAACAGGAAAACCGGCAAAGGCAGGCCAATGGCTAGCAAAAACCCCCGTTCGTTTCAGGAAATCATACTGCGTTTGCAAAGCTATTGGTCAGACCACGGCTGCGCCATCATGCAACCTTACGATATGGAGGTCGGGGCAGGCACGTTCCATCCGGCAACGACGCTGCGATCATTGGGGCCAAAACCCTGGGCTGCCGCTTATGTCCAGCCATCGCGACGCCCGACTGACGGGCGCTACGGTGAAAACCCAAACCGGTTGCAACATTACTACCAGTATCAGGTGCTCGTGAAGCCCTCTCCCCCCAATCTTCAGGAGCTTTACCTCGGCTCGCTGGAAGCGATCGGCATCGATATGGCTCTGCACGACATCCGCTTTGTCGAGGATGACTGGGAAAGCCCGACGCTGGGCGCATGGGGTTTGGGCTGGGAAGTCTGGTGCGACGGCATGGAAGTCAGCCAGTTCACTTATTTCCAGCAGGTCGGCGGACACGACTGCCATCCTGTTTCCGGCGAACTGACTTACGGTCTGGAACGTCTGGCGATGTATGTTCTGGGCGCGGATCACGTGATGGACATGCCGTTCAATAGCCTGGAGGCGCCAATCCCGCTTACCTACGGCGATGTGTTCCGTCAGACCGAGCAGGAATATTCACGTTGGAATTTCGACATTGCCGACACTGACACGCTTTTGAAGCACTTCGAGGATGCCGAGGCTGAATGCGGCCGCATTCTGGACGCGCCCGAAATAGACCCGAAAACCGGACGAAAAATCATCATGGCGCATCCGGCTTATGACCAGTGTATCAAGGCCAGCCACCTGTTCAACTTGCTGGACGCGCGCGGCGTGATCTCGGTCACCGAGCGGCAGGCTTATATCGGGCGCGTCCGCACATTGGCGAAACGCTGTGCGGATGCCTTCGTGCAAACCGAAGCAGGCGGGGTTGCAGCGTGAAGGGCAGCATCCTGATGGGCGGGACACTGGTCGTTGCTGCGGCGATGGGTATTGGACTCTGGTACAGTAGCAACTCGGCCTATTACTACGAGGTTGAGGGCGTGACCGAGGTCACCGTAGGCGGTGCGGTCGTACCGGTAGCGGATTATCACGGGATCGATGCCGATACCTCTCCGCTGAAGATGCGCGCCTGTTTCACAGTGGATCGCGATTTTGCAGCGGAAGCGTCGGGTGCGGAAGGCGCAGAGCCACTGGTTGCGCCGACATGGTTCGACTGTTTCGACGCCAGACAGATATCCAAGGACCTGCAATCAGGTGCGGCGGCGGTACTGCTGGCCCGAAGCAACGTGCCGTACGGATTTGACACTTTCATCGCGCATTATCCCGACGGGCGCGCATTTATGTGGCGGCAGATAAATGCCTGCGGCGAGGCGCTGTTCAGCGGCAATGACCGGCCTGAGGGTTGCCCCGATCCGGCACAACAGTCGGAACAGAAAACCGGGGCAGTGCTGTCGAATGCAGTGCAAAACGCCGACAATACCGCAAATATGATTGAAGAACGGACGTAATATGGCCGACCTGCTGCTAGAACTGTTTTCAGAGGAAATCCCGGCGCGCATGCAACATCGCGCGGCAGCGGACCTGCAAAAGGGTGTGACCAATGCCTTGGTAGAAGCCGGTCTGACCTATGGTCACGCAGCTGCTTTCGTGACTCCGCGCCGGTTGTGTCTGGCAGTGGAGGGCCTGTTGAACGAGAGCCCGCGCACGAGGGAAGAACGTAAAGGCCCGCGTATAGACGCGCCGGAAAAGGCTCTGGAAGGATTTCTGCGATCCACTGGCCTGAACCGCGAGCAACTGGAAGAGCGTGACGATAAGAAGGGCAAAGTCTTCTTTGCAGTGATCGACAAGCCCGGCCGTCCCGCAGCGGAAATCGTGGCCGAAGTGGTGCCGGAAGTCATTCGCAACTTCCCCTGGCCGAAATCAATGCGCTGGGGCTCAGGTAGCCTTCGCTGGGTGCGGCCGTTGCATTCGGTCCTTTGCATCCTGTCTGCCGAGGACGGGGCAGAGGTTGTGGACTTCGAGATCGACGGTATCAAGTCGGGCAGCAAGACAGCCGGACACCGGTTTCACTCCCCGAAAAACTTTGCCGTCAGCAACTTCGACGATTATCGCGCCAAGCTGAAAAAAGCGCATGTCATTCTGGAGGCGGAAGAGCGCGCCGATCATATCCAAGAAGATGCTAAAAACCTGGCCTTTGCTCAGGGATTTGAGGTCGTCGAGGATAACGGACTGCTGACAGAGGTCGCAGGTCTGGTCGAATGGCCCGTCGTCCTGATGGGGGATATCGCCGAGGATTTCTTCGACCTGCCGCCCGAGGTTCTGCAAACCTCGATGCGCGAGCATCAGAAGTTTTTCAGCGTCAGGAATCCCAAAACGGGCCGGATCGAGAAATTCATCACGGTCGCAAATCGTGAAACTAAGGATCATGGTGCCACTATTCTGTCCGGGAACCAGAAAGTCCTGTTCGCGCGGTTGTCGGATGCGAAATTTTTCTGGGAAAACGATCTGCGCACGCCGTTGCAGGATATGGCGGCGAAACTGTCGAACGTGACCTTCCATAACAAGCTGGGCACGCAGGCCGACCGCATCGGACGAATTTCCAGCCTTGCACGGATCATAGCGCCGATTGCCGGCGCCGACGTGAAAGAAGCGGTTCTGGCGGCGCAGGTGGCCAAGGGCGACCTGTCGTCCGAGATGGTCTATGAGTTTCCAGAGTTGCAGGGGATCATGGGTAAATACTACGCCGAGAAAGCCGGTTTACCACAGTCGGTGGCAAACGCCTGTCAGGCGCATTATTCACCGCTCGGGCCAAGCGACGACGTGCCGAAAGAGCCCGTGTCGGTGACCGTTGCGCTGGCCGACAAGGTCGATATGCTGACCGGTTTCTGGGCGATTGATGAAAAACCGACGGGTTCGAAGGATCCCTTTGCCCTACGCCGCGCCGCGCTGGGCGTGATCCGGTTGGTGCTGGAGAACGAGCTACGGGTGAACCTGTCGCGTTTTCTGGATACACATCTCCTACACTCGGAACTGTCGCTGAATGGCGGTCACGCCAATGCGGACTCCGTGGAAGCTGTGCGCGATATTCTGCAGGAGATCGAGCATCACGGCGTATTCGGCGCGGCGTTCGAGGCCGTGATGCAACGCATCAAGGGCAAAGGTGCGGATCATCTGGAGCATGACGAACTGATTGTCCGTGTGCGTGACAAGGTTCCCGCAACCCGTGGCGACCTGCTGTCTTTCTTCCACGAGCGCTTGAAGGCCCATATGCGCGATCAGGGCATAAGCCATGATGTGATCGACGCCTGTCTGACCATGCCGAACAGTGACGATTTCGTTCTGCTGGTGAACCGCGCCACCGCCTTACAGGCTTTTCTGCGCACAGAGGATGGAACCAACCTGTTGCAGGGCTTCAAGCGCGCAAACAACATCCTGACGGCGGAAGAGAAAAAGGACGGCGTTTTCTACGAGCTGGATCCTGACCCCAAGCTTGCCGAGGATTCGACAGAAAAAACCCTGTTCGCGGCGCTGGATGTGGCCGAGGCGGCGATAACGCCCGCGCTAGAGGCCGAGGATTTCGCTGCTGCCATGGCGGCGATGGCTTCGCTGAGGGCGCCGATCGACGATTTTTTTGAGGCGGTGCAAGTGAATTCCGAGAACGCCATGATACGCCGCAACCGCTTGTGCCTGCTGAACCGCATCCGAACGGTCATGGGGCAAGTCGCGCATTTCGGGACGATTGAGGGATAGCCTTCGCTGCAAAAGATATTCCAATTTCCTCAAAGGCTTGCCTTGTGTCTTTGCTACCTCTGGGTATAACCTGAAAATAACTGAAAATACGACAAGGTCAGGGCCATGGCCGCCGAGTGCGACATAATCCGGTTGAAGGCGGGTGCCTCGACACCTACCGACGTATTTGGTGCACGCGCAAATACGTTGGCCGAGCTGATAGCCGCCGGTTTCCACACAACGGACGCTTGGGCGATCTCTGTCGACCGCATCCGTGCAATTGCGCGCTCGGATTTCCCGAAAAGCTGGCCTTTTGCCGACAGGCTGAACCGCGGCGAATTGTTTTCCTTGCGTTCAAGCCCCGTCGTTCGGGCGTGGGGCGGGCCAGAAACCTTGCTGAATATCGGCATGACGGGCGTGGTACGTGATCGTCTGGCCCAGACTCTGGGTCTGGAGGCGGCAAATTCGCTCTATTGTCGGTTCGTGCAGGATTATTCAGTTCAGGTTATGCGACTGGACGAAGAGGAATTCGAAGAGGTTCTGGCGGGTGTTAAGGATGATACCCCCGATCGCGCGAAAGCGCTGGCCGCTTGTCTGGATTATTACGAATACGAAATGGATGAACCGTTTCCGCAAGACCCGATCGAACAGTTGCAGAATGCGGCCCGGTCCATGGCGTCGGCCTGGATGGGAACCAGCGCGCGAATATTGCGCGAGGCTAAGGGTGCAGACAATGATGCGGGTTTGGGTCTGATCGCCCAGCAGATGGTGCTGGGTGTCGGACGCGGCGAGAGCGGCGCCGGCGTCGGTCAATTTATCTCGCCACGCAACGGAGCCATCATGGCGCATGGCCGGTACCTGTCGCAGGGGCAGGGGCTGGACGCGCTTGATGCCGGGAACGATGCCAGCTTTCTGGGCGCGGACGAGCGCGGACCATCGTTGGAGACCCTCGCGCCGGAGGCTTTCGAGCAGTTCCACGCCGCCACCGAATTGGCGCGGCAGGTGTTTCGGGACGATATGCGGCTGGAATTCACAGTGCACGACAGCCAGATTTTCGTGCTGGACGCGGTCCCGGCTGAACGCAGCGCGCGTGCTGCCGTGGCAGTCATGGTCCGTTTGGTCGAGGACGGGATAAAATCCAAACGCGAGGCGCTTTTGGGCATTGATCCGCGCAGTCTGAACGAAATCCTGCATCCGCAGATCGATCCGAAGGCGACGCGCGATGTCCTTGCGTCGGGCATTGGCGCCAGTCCGGGGGCCGCTACCGGCCGGATAGTGTTTACCGCCTCCGCAGCGCAGGCTTCCAAGGCACGGAACGAGCCTTGTATTCTGGTGCGTGTCGAAACCGCGCCTGATGATATTCGCGGCATGCACTCGGCTGAGGGCGTACTGACCGAGCGCGGCGGTATTACCAGCCACGCTGCCGTGGTCGCCCGCGGTTTGGGCTTGCCTTGCGTTGTTGGCGCATCCAGCCTCGATATAGACGGTCGCGCCAAGTCGCTGAACGTCATCAAGACCGGCGTGATCCTGAAAGAGGGTGATGTGATCACTCTGGACGGTAAGACCGGCGAGATCATACTGGGCGCACCGAAATTGGTGCAGCCAAACCTGAGCGGATCGTTCGACACTTTCATGAGTTGGACCAAGGACTATCGCAAGTTGGGAGTGCGGGCCAATGCCGATACTCCGTCGGATGCGCGCTTGGCGCGGGCTTTTGGCGTCGATGGCGTCGGGCTGTGTCGGACCGAGCATATGTTCTTCGAGGAAAACCGTCTGAACGTGATGCGTGAGTTGATCTTTGCTGAAACTGCGGCAGGGCGCGAGTCCGCGCTGAACCTGCTGTTGCCGATGCAGCGCGAGGATTTCATTGAGCTGTTTTCAATCATGCAGGGGCAGCCGGTGTGTATCCGGTTACTCGACCCACCGCTGCACGAGTTCCTGCCGCGATCCCGGGACGAGATACGGCACCTTGCCGAAGAGATGAACCTGTCGGTTTCCAAGGTCACATCACGGATTGAGGAATTGTCCGAGTTCAACCCGATGCTCGGGACACGGGGCGTTCGGCTGGGGATTACAGTTCCGGAAATCTATGACATGCAGGCCCGCGCAATTTTCGAGGCGGCCGCAGAGGTGCAGAAGAAGACCGGTAAGGTACTCGAGCCTGAAATCATGGTGCCGCTGGTCTCTGCCAACCGCGAGGTCGAAATCGTACGCGCTCGGATCGAGACAGTGGTTTCGAATGTCGAAGACGCCACTGGCATGAAGTTGAAATTTGCGTTGGGTGTCATCGTCGAGACGCCGCGCGCCGCCCTGCGGGCGCGGGATATAGCGAAATCGGTGACCTTCCTGAGTTTCGGTACAAACGATCTGACCCAGATGACCTATGGTCTGTCGCGCGACGATGCTGGGCGGTTCATGCGGCAGTACGTGGCCGAAGGAGTATTTCCGGAGGATCCCTTCCACACACTGGATATAGAAGGCGTCGGCGAATTGATGCTAATGGCGGCCAGTAGGGGGCGCGAAGAGCGTCCGGACCTGACTTTGGGGCTTTGTGGCGAACACGGCGGCGATCCGGTTTCGATTGCTTTCTGCTATGCTGCTGGATTCGATTACGTTTCTTGCTCTCCGTTTCGAACGCCGATTGCCCGCTTGGCGGCCGCGCAGGCACAGATTTTGGACAGTAAAGCTACCGCCTGATCTGCGTTTTCACGGATTTTTATCACTCTAAATTGTATGCGAAGGAATACATTTGAGCCCGAATGGAGCCAAAAAGCTGGACTTTTGAACCGAATCATATAAATGCGATCTGATGACGGGGAGGAAAACCGACGCGGGGGCGTCACAACCACCGTTTGGGGGCAAGACCAAGATGTTGAAAACTATATCGTTAAGAGCGGTTGCGGCCGTGCTTGGAATATGTGTGGCGACTACTGGCCAGACCGCAAAAGCTGCCGATGACGCCGTAGCGTTGGAGCAAGCAAGGGCAGAAGTGTACGAAATTCTTGCCCAGGAAAGCAAAGGCCTGACTTTTGTCGATCCAATGTACGCGATCCAGATTGCGGGTATCGAGCCTCCGAAAGCCGCCAAGAAATTTGCGCTGTTCAGCCGCAAAAAAGCCGACGACAAAACCAGGATCACCAAAGTTCCGACCAAAACCGAACTTAAGGCCTATCCTTTCAAAGAGGGCGACCAAGAATGGGCTTGCCTGGCCGAAGCGCTGTATTTCGAAGCACGCGGAGAGACTATTCAGGGCCAGTTCGCTGTGGCGGAGGTCATCCTGAACCGTCGTGATAGTAAACGGTTTCCGAATACCGTTTGCGGAGTCATTTCTCAGGGTGCGAAGAGTGCAAAGGCGCCGAGAGCTTGCCAGTTCTCTTACAAATGCGACGGCGCACCGGAAGTGTTCAAAGAGAAGAGGGCCTACAAGCGTGTTGGCAAGGTTGCCGCTATCGTGCTGAACGGCTTCGCGCGAGAGCTGACCAAGGGTGCAACTTATTACCATACGACCCATGTCAAGCCGCGCTGGTCGCGTAAGTTCGACCGCACGGCCCAGATCGGTGTTCATTTCTTCTATCGCAACCCGGGCTGATCAGCCGGCGAAATCCTGAGACAGGTAATACGTTCCGCAAGGAGCATCGCCGCTGGAAGTAAACCGGGCTGCGGCGCCGACGCGCTTTATCGAGCGGTTCAGCATATTGTCGCGGTGATATTTCGAAGCGTACCAGCGCTCCACAATGGATCGCGCCAGGCTGCCATAGCTGTGTTGCGGGACCGGTTGCCTGCTCTCGAAATAACGGAAGCGACAGGTTTTCAAATCATCGGTCAGAAACATGCGTGAACTCAGGGCCATCCGGAATTCGGTGCCGATATTTTCAGCCCGGACGCGTTTCACTTTGACATTGGCTGTGCGGAATCGCTGCTTCAATGTGCGTGCGCCGAAAACGGGCAATTCGTGACTGAGTTCATTCATCTTCGCCATGTTGCGGGCATGGATGTCCGCAGCCGACTTTAGGGCAGGATCGTGGACCAGCGCATGCAACCCGCGTTTACATCTGAAATAATTGGTTTGCTTGGCGATCGCCTTGCTCAGCAAGTCCTGGTCGATGTTGGACGTCGGGATCGCCTTACGTTCCGGTTTCGTAAAAGCCGGCGGTTCGCATGCCGCCTGTCCCGATTGTGCCTGTGCGATCCATGCCATGGTCGCCAAAGCCAACCACAGCGCTTTTTTTCTGCTCACTGTTCACTCTCTTAATAAACGCTACTACCAAATTCATTTTGTAAGGGATAACTGTAAATGCAAAGTGAATATTGGTAATGTTAATCGATAGTGGGCGGATTATTGCGGAAATGTGACGGAAAAGCGGTTGCCCTTCTGCGGTGAAACAAGTAGCTGCAGAACTGTTTTTTGGAGACAAGTCATGACAGAGAAGACATCTCTGGCGTTCGAACGACCCGAAGTGCGTTCCAAGGCGACCAGCGGTTCCGATCCGCTGGACCGGATATCGGTCCGCGATTTCGTCAAGGAAGTCGAGATTGGGGCCTTTCAGTCAGAGCGCGGCGTACACCAGCGCGTCCAGTTCAATGTGGTACTGGAAGTCTCGCGCAGCGCGGCCGCCAAATTCGACGATGTCGATCAGGTTTTGTCCTATGACACAATCACCGATGCGATCGAGCACCAGCTCGCCAAGGAACGTATCAACCTGCTGGAAACCCTGGCCGAGCGGATCGCCGAGGAAATCCTGTCGAACCCGCGTGCCGTGCGCATTTTTGTTCGGATCGAAAAGCTCGACCGCATTCCCGGCGCGCTGGGGGTGGAGATCGTGCGGACCCGTGCTTTTTCGGACAAACTGAGTGTATTGCACCCCGAAGTGAAGAAAGAGTTGGACAAGATCGCACCGGTGGTCGTGTTTCTGCCGAACAGTATTCTGAGTGGCGAAAAGCTGCACGAATGGCTAGATGCGCTGAACGATCTGTCCAGACCGGCGATAATCTGCGTGGAAATGCTGGACACACCGCCGCCGGCAAGCCCGATCCCTGCCACGAACCGGCGGATCAACTTGCTTTCGATCGAACAGAATGCCTGGACATTGGCTTCACGTGACAAGCGCTGTGTGGTGATTGACAGCCGGACCGAACTGGACTGGGCTGTGCATCATGGCCAGATTTCCGTCTGGGCGCCCTCCAGAATGGTTCTGGATGCGGTGAATGGCGCTGAATTGGAACCGACAAATCCTATGGGGCTGTCCGATTGGCTGGCGCGGGAGTTCGGGGCCACAAACGTCTGGGTGCTGGGCGAGGCGAAATCCGCCGGAACACCGGACCGCTTCAGGGTCATTGAACAGCCGTCTGAAATTTTGGTCTAAGGTAAAAGCGACGCGGGCCCGTCAAACGGGCGTAAAGGATGCCTTCATGCCCCAGTTGTACTTCCGACCGATTGTGCAGAGCGACGCTATCCGTCCTTCGGCCGCTTATCCTCTTGCCGGTGGAAGCTCGTGGTTCACCCATGTCGAAGTCCGCCAGCGTGGCGCCGCGTCAAAGGTCATTCCTGCCGACGAGGTGCCGACGCAGACGCTGGCCGCGCTGACCGCCGGTCGCGGACCGGTCTGTGGCCTGCCGCTGAATGAGCCGGTGATCATGGGCGTACTGAACGTGACGCCGGACAGCTTTTCTGACGGGGGCGAGCACGAGGTGCCGGACCGCGCTGTGGAACGTGCCGCTTCGATGGTTCAGGAAGGCGCGCAAATCATCGATATCGGAGGAGAGTCCACTAGGCCCGGCGCCGATTTCGTCGATGTGGAACGGGAACTTGCCCGAACGGTTCCGGTCATCAGATCGCTTTGTGCGAGCGGCATTCGCGCGGCTATTTCGATCGATACCCGTAAAGCTGCGGTGGCGAAGGTGGCGCTGGCAGCAGGGGCGCGGATGTTTAACGATGTGTCTGCTTTCGGTTTTGATCCCGACAGCCTGCCTCTGGCACTGGCGGAGCAGCCCTTTGTCTGTCTGATGCACGCGCAGGGCGCGCCGAAGACTATGCAGCAGGCACCGGAATATCAGGACGTTACTCTGGATGTTTACGATTTCCTGCAGGAACGTGTGCAGGTCTGTGTCGACGCAGGACTGCCAAAAGACAGGATCGTCATCGACCCGGGTATAGGCTTTGGCAAGTCGACGGAACATAACCTGCAATTGCTGCGTGACCTATCTGTTTTTCACGGGCTGGGTTGCCCGATCCTGCTGGGTGTGTCGCGCAAACGTTTCATTGGCGTGATCGGATACGCGCAGGAACCCGCCCGCCGAACACCAGGTTCTATCGCTGTAGCCCTTGAAGGATTGCGGCAAGGTGTGCAAATAACGCGGGTACACGATGTCTGGCAGACAAAACAGGCCTTTGCCCTGTGGCAGGCAATGCAATAACGGGGACCATATGGCGCGCAAGTATTTTGGAACGGACGGCGTAAGGGGGACAGCGAACAGCTTTCCCATGACAGCCGAGATTGCCATGCGGCTGGGCGCGGCGGCAGGGCGGTATTTCCGCAAGGATACCCAGGAACACCGCGTTGTCATCGGCAAGGATACACGCAGGTCGTCCTATATGTTCGAATATGCGATGACGGCGGGCTTTGCTTCTACCGGCATGAACGTGTTCTTGCTGGGGCCGGTACCGACTCCGGCGGTGGGTATGTTGACCCGTTCCATGCGTGCCGATGTGGGTGTCATGGTTTCGGCCTCTCACAACCCGTTCCAAGATAACGGCATCAAGTTCTTCGGACCACATGGCTACAAGTTGTCGGACAAGGCCGAAGAAGAGATCGAGGCCTTGCTGGACGGCGAAATTCAACTCTCCGAGCCGGAAAATATCGGTCGCGTGACAAGGATCGACGACGGCCTCGGTCGATACATCGAATTCGCCAAGACCACCTTTCCGCGCAAGAAATTGTTGAACGGACTGAAAATAGTCGTCGATTGCGCCAACGGGGCCGCCTATAAGGCAGCGCCTGTCGTGTTGTGGGAACTGGGTGCGGAAGTGATCCCGATGGGGGTCGCGCCGAACGGTTACAATATCAATCTTGAATGCGGTTCGACCCATCCGGAAGCCGCGGCGGCGCGCGTGGTGGCAGAAGGCGCCGATCTGGGCATATGCCTTGACGGCGACGCCGACCGTGTGATTCTGATCGACGAAAAAGGCCGGGTCGCCGATGGCGACCAGTTGATGGCGCTTATCGCGACCAACTGGGCCGCCGCCGGAAAGTTGGCGAAAAACACGCTTGTGTCGACCGTGATGTCGAACATGGGAATGGAGCGCTATCTGGACGGGCAGGGCATCAACCTTGTGCGCACTTCAGTCGGCGACCGTTACGTTGTCGAGGCGATGCGCAAGAAAGGCTACAATTTAGGTGGCGAGCAATCCGGCCATATCGTCATGACAGACTTTGTTACCACGGGTGACGGGTTGATCGCGGCTCTGCAATTCCTCAGCGCGATGGTAAAGAGTGGACGGCCTGCGAGCGCGCTGGCATCGGTGTTTGAGCCATTGCCGCAAAAACTTGAAAACGTGCGTTTCGAGAAGGGTAGCTATCCATTGGAAACCGATCTGGTCAAAAAGGCCATCGCCGATGGTGAGGCCAGCTTGGGTGGTAGGGGCAGGTTGCTGATCCGAAAATCTGGCACCGAACCTTTGGTACGGGTGATGGGCGAATGCGAAGACGAAGCCCTATTGAACCGTATCGTGCATGATATTGCGGAGGCCGTCCGTCAGGCTGGATAGATACCGCGTTACGATTTCGGGATAAATTTTATCTTGTCAAAAATGCTTGGCCCGACGATCCCTAACAGAATTCCATTGGCCTGAACCGCTTGGCCGACCACACGGCCAGCTTTGATCTGGGCCTCGGTCAATTCGGTTTTTAGTCTCATCTTTTTAAGCTTTTTGTCGGGTTTATAAACTCGGTCACGATGCGTCAGCCAGAATATGCTGAGAACCGTCAGTGTTACTATTGGCAACAGTATCAATGCTGTACCGACCAAATACAGCGTTCCAACAAGAGGGGCCCCGGCAAATTGCTTAGACAATGATGGCGAAAACAGTCCGCCAATCAGAGGTATTTTTCCGACATCAAGTTTTTCCGACGCCTCGTAGGGCGAGTCATTGCGGAGGTCTATACCCCAAAAACCACGGCTTGTGAGCACGAGAAATGTCGCCAATACGACAGTTGACGCACCAAGCATCAGAACAATTCGAGAAAATTGTTTCTCCAATTCCTCGTCACTTTTGTTGGCGCGGGCTGCTGGTCCGGTCAACATCGCTGGAAATACTACGCTTGATAATAATAAACTGCGGGTGAATGTTCTTCTGTCCATGCAAAAATACCTCCTGACTATTTAATCAGTTTATCACAAAATTGGATCGACGCGTATGCAGAAGTATTGACCGGCTTAAGTGCGACCGAATTGGCTAATGGCCAATCCCCCGAGTATCAGGCCCAGCGCGGTAAGGAATGATGGCGGTAAACTCTCGTTAAGTAGCACGATTCCGAAAATCACTGCCCAGACTGGAACCTGGTAGTTGACGAGGCTCATGAAGGACGGTCCCGCTGATCTGATAATCTGGACCAACAGGAGCGTGGATACCGCAGTCGGAAGAATCCCCAGATACAAGACGGCTACCAGGGACGTGTTGAAATGGATGTCTGGGATGCCCTCGAAATACAGCGCAGTGGGGATCATCGCCAGAGAGCCTACGGACAGGCCACCGGCGCTGAAAGCGACCAGAGACTTGGCGGGATTCATTCGCATCATGATCGTTCCGGTCGCGTAACAGCTTGCCGCGCCGAGGCAGGCAATCCGCGCCCAGGGCTCCATGATGTCGCCGCTGGTCTGCAAAAAGGTCGCGGGGCCAATGAGGACGAAAACGCCTGTAAATCCGATTGCAAATCCCAACACCTTGCGCAGAGTCATCTGTTCGCCAGGCACCAGCAAGTGGGCCAGTGGCAGAACCAGTAGCGGTACGGCCGCCATTGTCACGCCAGCGAAGCCCGAGGTGACCCTCAACTGTGCCCAGTTCAACAACGAAAAGGGTACCGCGTTCGTGAAAACCCCGAGCGCGATGCAATAGAGCCAAACGATCCTGCCTTCCCGCGTTGTGACATCCGGCAGTCCTGTGCCGCGGTAGTATGAGGCAGCTATCAGAATGACAGCAGCGATACCGAGTCGCGCGGCTGTCACTGTCATCGGCCCATAGTCGTTGATCGCCAGCTTAGATGCCATGAAAGATGCACCCCAAATAACGCCCAGAATAAGGAGAAACGTCCAATTTGTGGCTGTGGGTTGCGCTGGTGACATGTATGAACCTCGGGCTAATGCCGTCGCATGGACTCCCTATAAAGGACTCAGCGACCTGAGAACAATAAAGGCCGTGGGGTTACCACGGCCTTTACGAAACTTTAAGCCAAGATCAGTTTTTCGATTTGTCGACCATTTTGCCTGCGGAAATCCATGGCATCATGCCGCGCAGTTTCTCACCGACTTTTTCGATTTGGTGTTCGTCGTTGATCCGGCGCGTTGCTTTGAACGAAGGCTGACCGACAGCGTTTTCCAACATGAAGTCGCGCACGAACTTGCCGGTCTGGATGTCTGTCAGAACTTCCTTCATGGCTTTCTTGGTGGCTTCGCGTGGCAGAATGCGTGGGCCGGAAACATACTCGCCGTACTCGGCTGTATTCGAGATCGAGTAGTTCATGTTGGCAATGCCGCCTTCATAGATAAGGTCCACGATCAGCTTGGTTTCGTGCAGACACTCGAAATATGCCATTTCGGGCTCGTAGCCGGCCTCCACCAGTGTTTCGAAGCCCATACGGATCAGTTCGACGATACCGCCACACAAGACGGCCTGTTCGCCGAACAGATCGGTTTCGCATTCTTCACGGAAGTCGGTTTCGATGATGCCGGAGCGGCCGCCGCCGATAGCGGAACAATAGGACAGGCCGATTTCCAGCGCTTTGCCCGAGGCGTTCTGGTTGACGGCAACCAGGCATGGCACGCCACCGCCCTTGATGAATTCTCCACGAACGGTGTGACCGGGGCCTTTCGGGGCCATCATGATCACGTCGACGCCTTCTTTTGGCTCGATCAGGCCGAAGTGGACGTTCAGGCCGTGAGCGAAAGCAATGGCGGCACCTTCGCGCAAGTTGTCATGCACGTATTTCTTGTAGGTCTCGGCTTGCAGTTCGTCGGGCATTGTAAACATGATCACGTCACACCAAGCTGCGGCTTCCGCGATCCCCATGACCTTCAGGCCTTCGCCTTTGGCTTTTTTGGCGGATGGCGAACCCTCACGCAGGGCGACGACCACGTTCTTGGCGCCGCTGTCGCGCAGGTTCAGTGCGTGCGCATGGCCTTGCGAGCCATAGCCCAAAATTGCAACTTTCATGTCCTTGATCAGGTTCACATCGCAATCGCGATCGTAGTAAACGCGCATATCAATCTCCTATGCTGTATGTCTGCGGCTAAAATAGCGATTTTTACGGGAATGTATTTTCCGAATTTGATTTAATTTGCCAAATAACGTAAAAGTCATTCGTATAATTGGACTAAAGTGAAATAAGCATGCAAACGCTTGAAGATATTGACCGCAGGTTGTTGCGCCTGCTGCAGGACGACGCCTCTTTGACAGCGGGCCAACTGGCCAAGGCAGCAGGTATTGCCGCGGCATCTTGCTGGCGCCGGATCGAGAGGATGGAGCGCGACGGGGTGATCAAGGGGCGGTCGGTTGAAATCGACCCCAAGGCGCTCGGCTTCGCTGTCGAAGTATCCTTGCGCATCACGCTAGACAAGACCCAGAGCAACGCCTTTGACAGTTTCATCGCCGAAGCACGCAAAATTCCCGAGGTCAACGAGATTCAGACCTTCCTCGGTCGCGTGGATGTTCGGCTCAATATCCTTGCCCGCGATATGGCGCATTATCAGGAAATCTATCGCACGCGCATCCTGGCGTTACCGCATCTGTCGGATATCGAGGCGTTGATGCTGGTGTCGAACGTCAAAAACAGCAGGGGGCTGCCATTGTGACCGAACTTGACGATCTCGATCGCAAAATCTTGCGAGAATTGCAAAAGGACGGCAGTTTGTCGGCGGCAGCTCTGGCCAAGCGCATCGGATTGTCGCAACCCGCGACGTGGCGACGGGTCAAGCGATTGGAGGACGAGGGCGTGATCATGTCGCGCTATATCGTGCTGGACGCGGAGAAACTTGGCTTTGGCGTGACGGTCTTTCTGGGCGTCAAACTCGCGACAAAGGGCCGTGTTTCACTGGCCGATTTCGAACGCGCGATAGCCGCCATTCCGGAGGTTCAACTGGTGCAGCACGTGCTCGGCCTGTTCGATTTCCGTCTGAAGGTCGTGGCCCGCGATCTGGCCGATTTCGAGCGCGTCCTGCGCCGACGCATCATGACCTTGCCGGGTGTAGGGGATATCGAGGCGAATGTTCTGTTGTCCGAGGAAAAGCTGAACCGGCCGATCATCTGAGGGTTGGATTCCGGTTGCATTTACTGGTGATTTAAAAGAGTTTCGCCACCGACAGATCATTTGAAGGATAAACCCATGACCGCCTTGCTGCCCGATGTCGATCCGGATGGATTGCTGGAGTTCTCCGTCGTTTTCACTGACCGCTCTTTGAACCATATGAGTAAGACTTTTCAACAGGTTATGCGTGATATCTCAGATATATTGAAAGGTGTTTACAACGCCGACAGCGTCGCCATCGTTCCTGGTGGCGGGACCTATGGCATGGAAGCGGTCGCGCGGCAGTTCGCAAACGGCGAAAAGGTGATGGTCGTCCGCAACGGATGGTTCTCTTTCCGCTGGACCCAGATATTCGAGGCTGGCAACCTTCCGTCAGAAGCGACGGTGATGATGGCGCAACAGACCGGTAACGACCCGCAGTCGCCGTTTGCGCCGGTGGACATCGACGCGCTGGTGGCAAAAATCAAACAGGAACGCCCTGCCGTGGTGTTTGCTCCGCATGTGGAAACCTCTTCTGGAATGATCCTGCCGGACGACTATATCAAAGCCGTCACCGATGCCGTGCATTCCGTGGGCGGTCTGTTCGTGCTGGATTGTATCGCGTCCGGTTGCATCTGGGTCGATATGAAGGCGCTTGGCGTCGACGTTCTGATTTCGGCACCGCAAAAGGGCTGGTCGGCTTCACCCTCTGCCGGTCTGGTGATGATGAGCGCAGCAGCGCGTGCCAGAGTGGCCGAAACGCAGAGCAGCAGCTTTGCCATGAGCCTGCAAATCTGGACCAATATCATGGAAGCCTATGAAAATGGCGGTCATGCCTATCACGCGACCATGCCGACCGATGCGCTCAAGGATTTCCGCGACGTGATTCTGGAAACACGGGAATATGGCTTTGACAAACTGAAGAATGCGCAACAGGCGCTTGGCGACGGGGTGCGGGCTCTGATGGCGAAACGCGGATTCAAATCCGTGGCTGCCGAAGGCTTCGGCGCGCCGGGTGTCGTAGTCTGCTACACGGACGACAGCGGAATCCAGAACGGCAGCAAATTCGCGGCTCACGGTGTGCAGATCGCGGCGGGCGTGCCGCTGCGGTGCAACGAGCCAGAGGGTTATTCGTCGTTTCGTATCGGGCTGTTCGGATTGGACAAGCTATACGATGTGGACGCGACGATTGCGCGTTTGGACGCTGCTTTCGACGCTATTGCCTAACGGTTTCCCAGTCCGGCCTGCATGGCGACCTTGCGTAGGGGAGCCAACCCGTGCAGCGAGGTCAATCCCTTCATCCGCAGGTCGCGCAGGCTCGGACTCTCGGCCATGGCTGCGCGGTTCAGGATATCGACGCCGGTGACGCGCGCCTTGATGTCGGGCCAGCGTTTGCGGTGGTATCGGTCGAGCAGTGACTGCGTGCCGATATCGTCCGTTTCTGAAAACAGTTCCAGCAGGCACTGGATATCGGCGAGGCTCATGTTCAGACCCTGAGCGCCGATCGGCGGGATGACATGTGCGGCCTCGGCTACCAGCGCAGTACGTTGGCCGGACAGGCGCTCCGCCATCTGGCTGATGATTGGCCAGAGCGTCAGGCGGCTTTCGAGCGTCAGTTTCCCCAAAACGCCGCAACTGCGCGCATTCAGCGCCGCGTTGAAGTCTTCCGGCGGCATTTCCGACAATGCCTTGGCATGCGGGCCGGTTTCCATCCAGACGATTGACGAATAATGCTTGCCGTCACGGTCGGGCAGGGGCACCAGAGTGAAAGGGCCGCCGCTGCGGTGGATCTCGGTGCTAACATTGTGGTGCGGGTCCGTGTGCGACACTGTGAAAGCAAGTGCCTTTTGCCCGTAACGCCATGTTTTTACGCCAATACCCAGCATGGAACGGACCGGAGAATTCCGCCCGTCGGCGGCAACGACCAGGCTGGCGCGTACGGACTGGCTATTGGAAAGGCGCACCAGCGCTTCGGTTTCACGTGTTGTCAGTGCAGTCGTTGAGACACCGGGCATGAAGCGCACGTTTGCTAGGCCATCGATCCGGTTCAGCAACTCGCGTCGCAGCAGCCAGTTTGGAAAATTCCAGCCGAATGGCATGCCTGAAACTTCCGAGGCGTCGAAATCGGCCACTTTGCGGATCTCGTTGGCCTCGCCACCCGCATCAGCCAGCCGCATGATTTGCAACGGCGTGGCGTGGTCCTGCAGAAAATCCCAGATGCCGGCGGCGATCAACGTGTCGCGGGCAGGTTGCAGAAAGGCAGTGCTGCGCAGGTCGGAAGAAGGGTCCGCCGCCTCGGTTACCGGCGGCGCGGGATCGACACAGATCACGCGATGCCCCGCCGCCCCGAAGGCGCAGGCCGCGGTCAACCCGGCAATGCCGCCACCGCTGACCAGAATATCGGTTTCAATTCGTGCCATGCTATCCGACATAGGCTCTGTTTCGGGTAGAGGAAAGCCTCATACGTCCAGACGCGACAAAAAACCGGACAGATCGTCCGTATTGTAATGCACGTGGCTGGCGGAGTTTTCTTCGCCGACAAGAACCGTCTTCATGCCCATCTGGAACGGCTCGGTCAGGTTCCGGATGTCATCCTCGAACATTGTTGCGCGGGTCGCGTCGATGCCGTCGCGGGCGCAGATCAGTTCGAACGCCTGGCGTTCCGGTTTCGGGAAGTAATTAGCGTGTTCAATTCCATAGACGGCGTCGAACACATCGTTGAGACCTCGGGCGCCGATTACCCGCTCAGCGTGGAATCTCGAGCCGTTTGTATAAACGATCTTGCGCCCCGGCAGGCGGGCAATAGCGTCGCGCAGGTCGGGTGCCTTTTCCAGATGAGCGAGGTCGATCTGGTGGACATCGACCAGATAAGGCTCCGGATCGACACCGTGTTCGCGCATCAGGCCGGACAGGGTGGTTCCGTACTGCATCCAGTACTTGTGACGAAGCCTGTCGGCTTCCGCCCGGTCGATATTGAGCGTACGAACAACAAAATCAGTCATACGGACTTCGATCTGGTCGAACAACGCTGCCGCGGGCGGGTAGAGCGTGTTGTCCAGGTCGAAGATCCAGTGGTTTACATGGCCTAAATCGTTTTTCATAAAATGAATCTAGTCCGATCCCATGGACGCGTCCAGAGCCTTTGAAGGGCAGGTTTTCATTGTGAATGACGGAACGGACAGCTAAAGTGTGCCCATGTATACAAGGACAATACCATGACCGTTTCCACGCCTCCGACGAAGGACGCATACGACCTGATCCTCGATGCCATTGATCAGGGAATATACGGACCGCGCGACCGTCTGGTCGAGGCAGAACTGGCCGAAAGGTTCGGTGTGTCCCGCACCCCGATCCGCGAGGCGCTGCAACGGTTGGAGACCCAGTCCATGCTGTCGCGTGACGGCCGATCGCTGGTGGTCGCCTCTCTGGATCACAATCAGCTGGCCGAACTTTATGCGGTGCGCTCCGCTCTGGAAGGGCTGGCGGCGCGGCTGGCTGCCAAACATGCGACCACAGAAGAGGTTCGGGTGCTATACGACCTGATTGCGGCAGATCGTGGAATCGTGAGCGATCCGCGCAAGCTGTCGCGGGCCAACAGACGGTTTCACGGGCAGATTCATCTGGCGAGCCACAACCGATACCTGGTCCAGCAACTGGAAATGGTGCATCGCTCCATGGCGCTGCTAGCCACCACTTCGCTGGCTGTGGACGGTCGCGGCTCCGAGGCGCTGGACGAGCACGAGGCGATCGTAAAAGCGATCGAGGCCGGCGACGAGGATGCAGCTGAAGCGGCGCTCAAGGCACATATCTCGCATGCCTATGAAACCCGCCTCAAGGTCGACGCTGGCGGACTCTAGTTGTTTCCGGTCTGAATTCAGGCCAGAAAATTCCATGTCTTTGGCAGTTTGCGCGACGTTAGCCTTGAAATCTCGCTCAGGTAGTCGGCGTCGTTGATACCATGTGCCGTCTTGTCCCAGAAACTGGGGCGGGTGAATAATTCGAAGATCGCCTTGTATGCCGCCAGACAACCTATTGGCCAATAGAATATCATCGTCGGAAGAAAACTGCGCAGATGCCGGTGGTTTGCGCCTTCGGTTGCAACATAGCCCAGCAATAGCAAGATCAGTTCCGTCATGACAAAGGCCGCAACCATAGCGCCGAGAAACAGCGGTGAAAGCAGATTGTAGAACGGCAGGTCTATCCCGAAGGTCAGCAGCCAGAGCGGCAGAACGATCGGGGCGGTAGCAAAGGCAGTCATGGTGCCCAGAAATAGCACGTTGAAAATAACGAATCCGACCGGCCCGAGGTCACGATAGAGCGCCTTCGGGCGACCCAGATGCGTCATCCATGTCATCATGAAGCCCTTCAGCCAGCGCGACCGCTGTCGCACCCAGGGGCCAAGACGGAAATTTGCCTCTTCATAGGTCGTCGACTCCACCATTTCGCAACGATATCCGAGGCGTTTCATTCGCATTCCTAAGTCGGCATCCTCGGTGACGTTGTGGGCATCCCAGCGGCCGATTTGCTCCAGTATATCGCGGCGGAAATAGACAGAGGTACCGCCCAGCGGGATCGGTAGTTTCAACACATCCAACCCGTGCAGGATCACACGGAACAGGATCGCGTATTCAATGGCAAAGCAGCGCGACAGCCAGTTTGTGCGCGCGTTGTAGTAGTCCAGCGCGCATTGTACACTGGCCACATCGTCGGGAGCCGATGCCAAATGTTCGACCACGGCGAATATCTGGTTCGGTTCAGGGGCGTCCTCAGCGTCAAATACGCCGATGATATCGCCCTGACAGAAATCCAGTGCGTAATTCATGGCCCGCGGCTTTGTTTGCAGGTCATTGACTGGTACCTCTATGGCCTTGAACTGGCGCGGAAGCGGGTGCCTGGCAAGATGTTCCGCGGTTTCCGTGTCGCTGGCCTCATATACCAGGCAGATTTCCAAAAGTTCGACGGGGTAGTTCAGCCGCTCCATCCTTGCGATCAGGCGGTCGAGGATGTCACTCTCTCGCAGTAGCGGGATCAGGACAGAGACTTTAGGCATTTTTTGCGGGCGCTCGCGCTTAATTGGCTTTCTTCGCTTCCGGTGGAAGTATGCGGTTAGGCAAATGATCTTGAACGTCGTGTTGCAGATGAGCGCGACCAAGACCCATGTAAGGAGGGTGCCGAAGGCCGCCTCGGGATAGTAATAAGTGATGGCCGTCAGAATGGTCAAAATGGCAAGTCCGAGTAGAAGGGGACGTTTGCCGCGCCAGTTCCGCGCGGAATATCTGGCCGGACAGATGGTATTGGCCCGCGCAGACAGATGATCGCTCGAGGCCCCTGCCACGAATTTCTCGATATCGGTGCGCGAAGTCAGGACAAAGGAAAAGCTGGCGCAATGCTTTTCGACCAGCTCCGAAACCTCGGCCAGTTTCTGCGGATCGGACACTGCTATCACCCACGAAATCCCGCGCGTGCGCCAGGGGACGAAGGACAGGCGCAGGCATTCCTCAGGCGCGATTTCGACCAAAAGGTCAGGATCCGGCGGTTCGCGATCCAGATCCACGGTTGGTAACATCGTTTGTTCCGACAGCGCAAACAGCAGGTCGCGGTCGCTGACCGCGCCGTGTGCCCTCAGAATCTCTCCGATACGGGCATTCTGGTACTGCTGCCGCTGAAGCGCCTGCAAGATATGGCTGGGCTGCACCAGCTTGTGGCGCAGAAGGATATCGCCGAGCCGTTCGGCGCTGCGTTTAGGATAGGCAGGGAGCCGGATGGCATTTCCCGCATGCGCGTCGGTAAGATGCATGATTTCAGTCCACTGTTGAGTGGCTGTCAGGCTCCGACGTCTTGGTTAATACCGCGTTAAGTCTGAAAGAATCAGGCCATCGAGGCTGCGAATCTTTCGAACAAGTAGAAACTGTCCTGCGGTCCGGGGCTTGCCTCCGGGTGATGCTGGACCGAAAATACGGGACGGTCCGTCATGCGGATACCGCAGTTCGACCCGTCGAACAGCGAAACGTGGGACTCAATTACGCCATCAGGTAAACTGCCACCGTCCACGGCGAAGCCGTGGTTCATCGACGTGATTTCGACTTTGCCGGTTTCGAGTTCCTTGACCGGATGGTTGGCTCCATGGTGGCCATGGTTCATTTTCTGGGTCTTGCCGCCCAAAGCCAATGCCAGCATCTGGTGGCCGAGACAGATACCGAAAATCGGCAGGTCGGTCTTGTCCAGCAGGTGGCGGATCATCGGTACCGCATATTCGCCGGTGGCCGCCGGATCGCCGGGGCCGTTTGACAGGAATACGCCTTGTGGATCATGCGCCAGAACGTCTTCGGCAGTGGCCGTCGCCGGTAACACGGTGACGTCGCAACCGGCAGATGCCAGACAGCGCAGGATGTTGCGTTTCGCACCATAGTCGATGGCCACGACGCGCTTGCCGCCTGCCGGAGCCTCTGTGTAGCCGTCCGGCCAGGCCCAGCGTTGCTCGTTCCACTTGTAGGATTGGGCGCAGGTGACTTCCTTGGCCAGGTCAAGACCCTCCAACCCGGGAAATGCGCGGGCGTGCTCGAGCAAAGCAAGCAGATCGAAATGTCCCGCCGGATCGTGCGAGATCGCTACGTGCGGCGCGCCCTGTTGCCGGATCGCACGGGTCAGGCGCCGAGTGTCGATACCGCCGACTCCGATCCGGCCGCGTTTGAGCAGCCAGTCGGAGAGGTTGGACTGAGCGCGCCAGTTGGAAGGCTCTGTCGGATCCCATTTGACGACCATGGCGCGCGCCACGGGATTGGCCTGTTCGTCGTCCTCTTCATTGACGCCGGTGTTGCCTACGTGTGGAAATGTGAAGGTCACGGCCTGGCCCGCATAGGATGGGTCTGTCATGATTTCCTGATAACCCGTCATCGCCGTGTTGAAACACAGTTCTGCCTGAATCATTCCGGTGGCCCCGAAACCGCGTCCGTAGAAGGTGGTTCCATCCGCTAAGACAATGCAAGCTGTTGGTTTTTCACCGCTTTTCACGGGTGAAACGGGCGCACTCATGGGCGTAATCCTTCGGTAAATTTGGGCGAAACTACGGTGAAGACAGGGATAGGTCAAGTCTTGCGCGGAAAAATGAAACTGTGTGGAATATCGCCGTCCGAGCCTCTGGAATACGGTTGAGGTTGCAATTAATTTTATGTAATGTATTTGGTCTTGAAATCGTTACGGGACAGGAAAGAACTCTATGCGTGATAAGATTACGGCCGCCATGAAAGCAGCCATGCTTGGCAAGGAAGCCGACCGTCTGGCAACCCTGCGTCTGATCAATGCGGCGATCAAGGACCGTGATATTGCACTGCGTGGCGAGGGTAAGCCCGAAGGCGTCGATGATGACGCGATCCTCGGCATTCTGGCGAAAATGGTCAAGCAACGGCAGGACAGCGCGCAGCAGTATGAGGCCGCAGAGCGCATGGATCTGGCGTGCCGCGAACGATTCGAGATCAAGGTCATCGGAGAATTCATGCCTAAACAGCTTTCCGATGAAGAGGTTAAGGCAGCGGTGCAAAAGGCCGTCACTTCTGTCGGGGCTGAAAGCATCCGTGACATGGGGCGCGTCATGGGCGTGCTCAAGTCGAACTATGCCGGTCAGATGGATTTCGGCAAGGCTGGCGGCACTCTCAAACAACTGCTGGGCTAGCCCGTTTCAACGTTTGATGGAGCGCGGAAGTACTTCGTTACCAGCAACAGTGACAGCGATAGTAACGCGATAAGCGCGAACCCGTGGCGGAGGCTGAACAGTTCCGCCACGCCGCCGATTACGGGCGGTCCGATCAGCAGGCCGCCATATCCCAGCATCGTGACGGCGGCCATCGCATGGCCCTTGGAATACTCCTTTTGTCGCGCAGCTTCGGCAAAAGCCACCGGCGCCAATAGCGCAAAGCCGGTACCCATGACCGCGTAGCCCACCCAGACGACCCAGTGAACGGACGCAAGAACGGTAATAACGCTGCCCAATGCTCCGGCGCAGGCCGCGAAGACAACCGAATTGCGCGGACCGAAACGGTCAATGATGACATCCCCGCTCAGTCGCATCGTCACCATGGCGACCGCGAACCAGACAAGGCCGCTGGCGCCGATCGCCTCGGACTGTTCGAACCGGTCGACGACATAGAGCGCGCCCCAATCCTGTACCACGCCCTCTGCCATAAAGGCTACCAGCGCCACGAGACCGATCATCGCCAGCCGGCCGCTGGGCAGTACAATGATCTTCGCCGGCGGTACTGAACCGCTGTCGGACTTCGTCCAGTTTGCTCGGTCGACGAAAAACAGCACTGCCACCATGACAGAGGTGGCAATTAGAAAATGC
>JAHEFH010000148.1 GCA_024640245.1 Paracoccaceae bacterium
TCTCGCTAGCTGATCTGCGTGTTCTTCATTGCCATAAGCCCGTTCGACGATAGCGGCGTCTTCCATTGAGCGGACGACTGCTTCGAAATCTACTGTTTCCAACGCATCGAATAGAGCTTTGATTGGGCCACCTTCTTCCAGTTTGGCTTCGGCCAACAGATTGGAGTAGCTGAAATACTCTACAGAGAAGCCGTTGCCGATCAGCAGGGCGCGGTCTTCGCCATCCGTCTCGTCGATGGCGTCTTGAAAGTTGATAACGTCAGGCATGGGCAGTTCCCCTTCTTTTGTTTTTGACGCTTTCACGCGCTTAGCCTTGATGCGGGCGAGGAGGTTGATCAGCCCCATCTAAGTGGTCCAATTTGAATGTTAGTGCATCATTGGCCGTTGATCCATCAAGTCGACTGTTCGCGATGCCAGAAAGCGGTCTGGATCAACGTCTGGATTCGGGAAGCTGCAGCGCAGAAAGAATACTTGCGGGCAACGTCCGCAAAGGGCCGAAAGCGGCATTATTTGAGACAAGCACGAACGGTAACGCTGACCGCTACTCGGACATTGCGAACCAGAACTCTATGCCCGGACGTTTGACCTTCTTCAGATGCGTTGAGTACTTATGCTTAACCGTTCGTTCCTGCGGAATCGTATTGCTAGGAGCAGCGGGTCCCATCTGCAGTTTTAGGAGGGTGCCCCCGGGGTGGGGTTGGCTCAACGGCTCTGGATTCGATAGGGGGGTGGAGCCCGCCACTTGCGATAGACAGCCTCGCGTCTATCGGGGAGCCATTATGGGAACGGCACCCAATAAGCATAAATTATAAAATGATATCAATGTATAGTGGCGGAGACGAAGGGATTCGAACCCTCGAGACGATTTCACGTCGTCTACTCCCTTAGCAGGGGAGCGCCTTCGACCACTCGGCCACGTCTCCGCCGATGTGTTTATTCAGAGTCATAGGCGGACACAAGGACAATTCTGCCGGTTTCTCGTAAAACCGGCGGTTGTCGCGGGTTCAGGCTACGGGTTCGATGAAATCGGCAGCGCTGTAACCCTGAACATACAGCAGGCCGGTCAGGTCCGCGAAGTTCAAGCGCACGTCGCATTCGGCAGCGACCACGGGCTTTGCGTGCAGTGCCACGCCGCTGCCGGCCAGTGTCAGCATGCCGAGGTCGTTGGCACCGTCGCCGACGGCGATCGTCTGACCCAGCGTCAGGCCGAGACGCGCACTGATCTCTTTCAGGGCCTGCACTTTGGCATCGCGACCAAGGATCGGGGATGCGGGCTCTCCGGTCAGTTTGCCGTCGGACCGCAGCAGGGTATTGGCGCGGTTCTCGTCGAAGCCGAGCCGCGCGGCGATCGGTCCGGTAAAATCGGTGAAGCCGCCCGAAACCAGCGCGGCATAGGCGCCGTTCGCCTTCATGGTTGCGACCAGCGCAGGACCGCCCGGCATCAGTGTGATCCGCGTGTCCAGCACTTGCTGGATGACGGCCTCATCGAGTCCTGCCAGCAGAGCGACACGCTCACGCAGGGCGGCCTCGAAATCCAGTTCTCCGTTCATGGCACGGGCGGTGATGCCGGCAACACGTTCACCGACACCGGCCATGACCGCCAGTTCGTCGATACATTCCTGCTGGATCATCGTGCTGTCCATATCGGCCAGCAACAGGCGCTTGGCACGCCCCTGAGAGGGCTGCACGACAAAATCTATCCGTTGTTGTTGCAGGTTCGCCCAGAGTTCCTCTGTCGCTTCCGGCCTGCCAGACAGCTCGATGTCACATGCGATGCCGTCGGCAAGCCAGACCAACCGGCCACCGCCCAGAAAATCGGCAGCATTCCGGACAATCTCCGCCGTCAGGTTTGCATCCGCAGGGTTGGCGATCAGTGTGGCAGTATACATCGCGTAATTTCCTATAGTGGACAAAATGGTCTGTTCGAGCCGCTTTATTGTTCAAAAACGTCCCGAGGGCCAGATATAATCCTTGTGCAAACTTTTACCACGACATAGAGCCGCAAGTGGGACACCCCTCCCCAACGAGGGGCATATATCTGTAAGGGTAAGACAATGACATTTCAAAAGCCGGACATCCGTCCGAACAATCCCCGCTTCTCCTCCGGACCATGCACCAAGCCGCCAACCTGGTCGCTGGAAGGTCTGGCCGATGCCCCGCTGGGACGTTCCCACCGCGCCGCCATCGGCAAGAACAAACTCAAGGCGGCAATCGAAACCACCCGCGAGATCCTCGAAATACCGTCGGACTACCGGATCGGCATCGTGCCCGCGTCCGACACCGGCGCCGTCGAGATGGCGATGTGGTCGCTGCTGGGCGCCCGCGGCGTCGACATGCTGTCCTGGGAAAGCTTTGGCGAAGGCTGGGTCACCGACGTGGTCAAGCAGCTGAAGCTGGACAACGTAACCCATCACAGCGCCGATTACGGCAAGCTGCCGGTCCTGTCAGCGGTGAATTTCGACAATGACGTGGTGTTCACATGGAACGGCACCACATCGGGCGTTCGCGTTCCGAACGGCGATTTCATCCCCGCAGACCGCACCGGTCTGACGATCTGCGATGCGACCTCCGCGGCTTTCGCACAGGATCTGGAGTGGTCCAAGCTGGATGTCACGACCTTCAGCTGGCAGAAGGTTCTGGGCGGCGAGGCAGCACATGGTGTGATCGTTCTGTCGCCGCGTGCGGTCGAGCGTCTGGAAACCTACACGCCTGCATGGCCGATGCCAAAAATTTTCCGTATGACCAAGGGCGGCAAGCTGATCGAGGGTATTTTCGCCGGTGAGACGATCAACACGCCGTCGATGCTCTGCGTCGAGGACTACCTGTTCGCGCTCGACTGGGCGAAATCCATCGGCGGCAAAGCCGGGCTGATCGCGCGTGCCGACGCCAATCTGGCCGTGCTGGAAAAGCTGGTTGCCAAACAGGACTGGATCGGTTTTCTGGCAGAAGACGCTGCGACGCGGTCGAACACCTCGGTCTGCCTGAAGATCACTGATCCGGCCGTGGCGGCCCTGCCTGCGGACCAGCAGGCCGCTTTCGCCAAGGGTCTGGCCAAGCTGCTGGAAACCGAAGGTGTCGCTTATGACATCGGCTCTTACCGCGACGCGCCTGCGGGTCTGCGGATCTGGACCGGCGGCACGGTCGAAACTTCCGATCTGGAGGCTTTGGTGCCTTGGCTCAATTGGGCTTTTGCAACCCAGCGCGCAACTCTTTCCTGAACAATGACCGGCCTGCGGGCCGGACCCGACACATAAGGAGGCTCCTATGCCTAAAGTACTCGTATCCGACAGCCTGTCGGAAACCGCTGTCCAGATTTTCCGTGATAACGGCATTGATGTTGATTTCGAACCCAAGCTCGGTAAGGACAAGGATGCCCTGCTGGCGCGGATCGGCGAATATGACGGTCTCGCGATCCGCTCGGCCACCAAGGTGACCGAGAAGATTCTCGAGGCCGCGACCAAACTGAAGGTCGTCGGTCGTGCCGGTATCGGCGTTGACAACGTCGACCTGGCAGCGGCCAGCCGCAAGGGCGTGATCGTGATGAACACGCCGTTTGGCAACTCGATCACAACGGCGGAACATGCCATCGCGATGATGTTCGCGGTCGCCCGGCAAATTCCGGAGGCCAACGCCTCTACCCATGCCGGCAAGTGGGAAAAATCCAGGTTCATGGGCGTGGAACTGACCAACAAGACGCTTGGTCTGATCGGCTGTGGCAATATCGGTTCGATCGTAGCCGATCGCGCCATCGGGCTGCACATGAAGGTTCTGGCCTTTGACCCGTTCCTGTCGGATGAGCGCGCGGCGCAACTGGGTGTTCGCAAGGCGACGCTGGACGAGCTGTATGCCCACGCCGATTTCATCACCCTGCACATTCCGAAAACCGAGAAAACCGCAGGCCTGATCAGCGCCGAGGCCATCGCCAAGATGAAGAACGGCGTTCGCATCATCAACTGCGCCCGTGGCGGTCTGGTGGACGAGGAAGCCCTCGCGGAGGCGCTCAAATCCGGTAAGGTCGCCGGTGCCGGGTTCGACGTTTTCGACGTCGAACCAGCAACGGATAGCCCGCTGTTCAACCTGCCGAATGTCGTTGTTACGCCGCATCTTGGGGCTGCAACAACCGAAGCGCAGGAGAACGTCGCGCTTCAGGTTGCCGAGCAGATTTCGGACTATCTGTTGAATGGTGCGGTCACCAACGCGATCAACATGCCGTCGATCACCGCCGAAGAAGCGCCGATCCTCGGCCCGTTCGTCAAGCTCGCCAGCCATTTGGGCGCCTTCGCGGGCCAGATGACAGATGAGCCGATCAAGGAAATCAATATCCTCTATGACGGTAAAGTGGCTGATATGAATACCAAGGCGCTTGGGTCTGCGGTCATAGCGGGTATGATGAAGGCGCAGGATTCCGACGTGAACATGGTATCGGCTCCTGTCATCGCGCATGAGCGCGGCATCAAGGTTTCAACCACGACGCAAGAAAAGTCCGGCGTTTTCGACAGCTATATCAAGCTGACGATCAAGACGGGTACGCGCGAACGCTCTATCGCGGGAACGGTGTTTTCCGATGGCAAGCCGCGGTTCATCCAGATCAAGGGTATCAATCTGGATGCCGAGGTCGGCGCGCATATGCTCTATACGACCAACAACGATGTTCCGGGCATCATCGGGACGCTGGGCAAGACGCTTGGTGACAACGGCGTCAACATTGCCAACTTTACCCTGGGCCGCAGCGAGATCGGAAAGGACGCTATCGCGCTCTTGTACCTCGACGAGGCTCCGAACCCTGTCGCATTGGCGAAACTGCGGGAAACCGGACTGTTCAAGTCGATCAGCCCGCTTCAGTTCGACATCTGATATTGACCTCTGCTGCGGCGTCCCGGTCGGGTGCCGCAGCGTTCTTCAGGACTTGTCCGTAAAGACATTGACCAGCGTGGCGCCGATGATCCAGATGCCGAAGGCCAGAACAATCGCGGTGGCGTTGGAATAAAACTGCCCGACAAACCCCGCTAGCGCAGCGACCACTCCGAGACCTCCAACGACCCCGTGCAGCTCACGCCGTTTGTTCCTGAGTTTCATCTCCGCCTCCAACTCCTATCCGGTACCGCAATCCAAACGCGGTTGCCGGATCGCTTATATCACGGAGAAGTGCGACGAGCCTTGCCCCAGATCAAGTGTGGGTAGAGCGGGCCGGGAAAGCGGTGGTGCGGACCACCGAATGGCCGTGGCTATTCTTCCTCGTCCTCTTCCGGAAACGCATCCGCCAGAACTTCGGTCAGCTCTTCCGGGGCGCCGATCAGCAAATCGGCTTCGGCCTCGCGTAACTCTTCCGGACCTCCATAACCCCACAGCGCTCCGATCGACAGAATGTCGTTGTTCTTCGCACCGAAAACATCGTGGCGGCGATCGCCGAGCATGAAGCATTTCGCCGGATCGGCGCCGGTCTCTTCCAGCGCAAATTGAAGCAGGCTGGTCTTGTCCGAACGCTCGCCGTCCGGCTCCGAGCCGAATAGACCGTCCAGATAGGCGTGGATGCCGAAGTGCTCTACGATGTCCTGCGCATGTTCCTGCATCTTCGATGTCGCAAGATATATTCTGGCCCCCATTTCCTGAAGGTCCATCAGCATCTCGCCGATGCCGTCATAGACGTCCGCCTCGAATTTTCCGATCTCGGAAAATCGTTCACGATATAGGTCCACCGCCTCCTCCAGATCCGCGCCCTCTCCCAGCAGAACGGAGAAGTTCTCGCGGATCGGCGGGCCAAGGCACCACTCCAGATCGTCCTCGTGCGGCACGTCCGCGCCCAGTTTTTTCAGGGCGTATTGAATCGAGGACGTGATGCCGATCTTTGAATCGATCAGGGTTCCGTCGAGGTCGATAAAGGCCGTAATCATCCCGTCACCTAAACCTTTTTCATGAATTCGGTCTTGAGCACGATGGTCGATTTGCCGATCCGGCATTCGATCTGGCCGTCATTGCCGGTCAGTCGGATGCCCTTGATCTGGCTTCCGCGTTTCAGGGTCGTCGACATGCCCTTTACCTTCAGGTCCTTGATAACCATCACGGTGTCGCCATCGTTAAGTTCGTTGCCGTTACTGTCTATCGCCATGTTCCGTCCTTTGTTTTCAACAGCGATAGAACATCGGCTCGGTAAAAGCGAGGCCCTGCCGCGTTGCGGTGCGAATTCAGGCTCAATCTTCGAAAAACGGTGTGAGGTCGGCAACCACGACGGAGTTTTCTTCACGCGCGCGCATCATAAGCGCAAGTTCCTCGTCAGAGATGTCGTGCCCCTCTGCCTGCCGCTCCTCGAGCGTGCCGTAACTCGACACGTCAAGCGGCGCCATACCTGCGGACTTGAGCAGGGCCACGGTCTCGTTCACCGCTTCGGCCTCGGTCACGCCGGTGGCGTAGCACATCAGCGCCGCGCCGGTCGCGCC
>JAHEFH010000032.1:0-3596 GCA_024640245.1 Paracoccaceae bacterium
ATAGTCCTGACTGTGAATACAGTAGTCCCGCCCGACAGTGTTGTCGCTAGACAAAAGAACCCGGCCGTGCGCCCATACCCCCTGTTGGCCGGGGCACTCACCATATTCAGATACGGTGGTCGTGCCATAGCGCGTGACTTCCCATCCGGGAAATCCGACGAATTGCAGCAGATACGTCCCAACCGGATTGTCCACGGTATCGTTTCGGTGCAACTGGACGGTAACAGTGTCGATATTGCCCGGCTCCGAAAGGCTGTTATCTGAATCGTCGTAGTCGGACAGGATAATGTCGTTGATATCGGTATCGATCACACGTCCGAAACCCGAATTCGGCATATTGGATACAACGCTGTTATGCGCTGCCAAACGAATATCGGAGACGCTCCCGCCCGCAATAACCTCAAGAATACCGGCGTGAGAAGCCACGTCGGCAGTTAGCTGCAACCGCTCTTTCTGTCTCCATGCGTTTGCTGTGTCGACGGACAACCCTACAATACCGGCGCAGACAACAAACCAGAACAACGCCATGACAGTGCCGACGGCACTTTCATCGCGTATAAAGCGGTTAATTGTTCTGAGCATGATCATAGTAGCTACTGTCTACCGAGGTTCCAGATTGTGTCTAACTTCAGCCTTGATAACGGTGTCCTTGAAAATTCCGAAAATTCCGAATGCGTCGATGGTGGTCGCCGGAGCGGTAATCGTCACAATCACCTCGTTTCCGTCGATGGTTACAACGGCTGTCGGTGTCGCGTTTGCAAAAATAGCGTTGGATTCCGCATAGGCCTTGGCTTCGTTGGTATCCATTGCGTGCCGGGAAACGATCCGCGCCGTATCGCGCGCGACGTTCCAGAAGTTTGACTGGTTCATAAATGCAAGGCTGATGTCCGTCGCGCCAGCTATCAATGCGGCAAATACCGGTGCCCACAACACAAACTCGACCGTAACGCCGCCGCGTTCGTCGTTGCGAAAAGATTTGTTCTTGCGTTTCAAGAACAACTTTTTCGGTGTCATCATAACATTTTAACCCAAAGGTAGCGCCACCAACGACCGGTTATTCTGGCCGAAAGCAGCGGGTTTGGTTGTGTTTCCAACTCGGAATATGCGGTTAAGTCGCTATACGGGCAAGAAAAATCTATTAAAGTTAATGAGATTTGCAAAACTGTGACATAATAAGTTTTAGGCGGATTTTCGAGCGTCCCCTATAAACCAAAGTTTATGAAAATTGCATATTTTAAGGCTTTTTAGCGCGTCGCGCGCCAACTCCCAGCGCATTCAGCGCCGCTTCGATTGCCGAGTGGTCGCCAAATTCTGCCTTTGCGCCCTCGACCAGCGTGTCGAAGGTCTTGCGCAGTGCAACCTTTTCGTCCGGAGAAAGATCGTTCCATGGGCGGTTTTGCAAGCCCAGATAGATGCAATAGAACCCGATAAAATGCGGACGGATCCCGGCTTTCAGCAGCCTTAGATAGGCTTCTTCTGCGCCAAGATCATGAATTTCCTCTGCAGTATGAATGCCCGCCCTGGCAAACATCTTTTCAACTTTTGGGCCGAGGTTACGGATAGTCGAAACCCTGCTCATTGCCTCACGAAATCGGCCAGTACCCGAGGGTAGAGCCGATGTTCCTCTGTCAGAACCCGCGCCGCAAGGGTGTCTGGCGTGTCATTATCCCGAATTTCCACCTCGGTTTGCCCCAGGACCGGACCCGCGTCCAGTTCGGACGTGACCAGATGGACCGAGCATCCTGCAACCTTGTCGCCTGCTTCGATCGCGCGCTGGTGTGTGTGCAATCCACGGTACTTTGGCAGCAGGGACGGGTGGATGTTCAACATCCTGCCGTCCCACTTGCTAATGAAATCGGGCGTCAAAATGCGCATGAAACCGGCCAGACAGACAATATCGGGGTCGGCTTCCTGCAAGGCGGCGTGCACTGCGGCGTCGAATGCCTCGCGGTCGCCCTTGAAGCCCGTATGATCGACGACCGCGGTCGGAACGCCCAGCGCCTCAGCTTTCGCGAGGCCGCCCGCATCCGGAATGTTGGACAAGACCAGAACAGGTATCGCTTCGATCCGACCGGAGTGCATGGCCTCGACCAGCGTGACCATGTTCGAGCCGCCGCCGGAAATCAGGATTGCGACGCGCTTGGTCATTACAGCGCGCCGGAATACCTGATGCCATTGCCGCGTGTAACCCGCCCTATGCGGACGGGTTGGACACCTTCGCTTGCCAGAGCGGCCTCAACAGCGCTTGCGTTCCGTTCGGCGCAAACGGCGATCATTCCGATGCCGCAATTGAATGTTTTCAACGCCTCGGCCTGTTCCAGACCCGCCTGACCAATCAGCCAGTTGAAAACCGGCAACCGCTGCCATGCGTCCAGATCGATGTCCGCGCCTAGCCCGGCAGGTAACGCCCGCGGCAGATTTTCCGTCAGCCCGCCGCCGGTGATATGGGCTAACGCGTTCAGGCCGCCGGTTTTCAGCGCGGCGACCGTCGGCTTGATATAGATTTTAGTAGGCTCCAGCAGGTGCGATGCCAACGTGCCTTCGCCGAACGGGCAGGGGTCGTTCCAGCCGAGGCCGGATTTTTCAACAATCTTGCGCACCAGCGAATATCCGTTCGAATGAACGCCAGAGGAAGGCAGGCCCAGCAGGACGTCGCCCTCTGCCACATTGCGGGGCAGCGACTGCCCGCGTTCCATCGCGCCAACGGCGAAGCCGGCCAGATCGAAATCATCACCTTCGTACATTCCCGGCATCTCTGCCGTTTCCCCGCCAACCAGTGCAGTATCGGCTTGGCGGCAGCCATCGGCAATCCCTTCGATCACACGCGCCGCGCTGTCGATGTCGAGTTTACCGGTGGCGAAATAGTCAAGGAAGAACAAAGGAATAGCACCCTGACAGACCAGATCGTTGACGCACATGGCAACCAGGTCGATACCGACCGTATCGACGTTTCCCGTGTCGATCGCGATCCGCAGCTTGGTTCCGACGCCGTCTGTGGCCGATACCAGAACCGGATCCTTGAATCCTGCAGCTCTGAGGTCGAACATCGCGCCGAATCCGCCTAGTCCGTCCATAACTCCGGGCCGTTTGGTAGAGCTTGCGGCTGGTTTGATGCGTTCGACCAATGCGTTGCCCGCATCAATGTCCACACCCGCGTCGGCATAGGTCAGTGTGCTGTTCTTGTCGGTCATTTTGCCCTCGAATTTTAACTTTGCCTTCCTTTAACGGAACCCAGTGACAAAGAAAACAGGTTGTTGCTTGACCACCGGAATTCCGCGCATTATTCGGGTGGCGTCTGGGCCTGTAGCTCAACTGGTTAGAGCAGAGCGCTCATAACGCTTTGGTTGGGGGTTCGAGTCCCTCCGGGCCTACCAGACACCTTAAATTAAGCGGCGGTTGATCGTCCGAGTCACCGCGGGATTCTCAGAGAGACTTTCAGTCCACCCAATTCGGTGCTGTGCGCCAGTTCCAATGAACCGCCGTGCGTGCGTGCAATGTCGGTAGCGATCGATAGGCCGAGTCCCGAATTTCCACCCTTGTTCAGATTGCGGGATGGGTCCAACCGTGAAAACGGGCGTAAGGCCTCCGCGTATTTT
>JAHEFH010000032.1:3606-23106 GCA_024640245.1 Paracoccaceae bacterium
CGTTAAAGTCGAATTGTCGTCGGTGTGCAAATACGGAAAGGCGAACTCTCGAGCCATATCGGACTGCGTTCGAGATCAGGTTGTCTATCGCCCGCTGCACGGCGACACGCCGGCAGTCTATGCTTAAGTCGTTGTTGGCCTTGCCGATATATCGCAGTTCGATTGCCACGCCGTCGCGCTGTCTGTTCGCGATAATATTATCGACGAGGTCATGCAACGGAACCTCGGTGATTTTCTCGTCATTGTCGCCTTTGGCGAATTCCAGAAATTCCCGCAGCATCGATTCCATGTCGTCGACATCACGTTGCAGCATCCTGGTTTCAGGGGTTTCGTCCATCAGGGACAGAGACAGCTTCATCCGCGTCAGAGGAGTACGCATGTCGTGGCTGACGCCGGACAACATAAGGGTCCGTTGTTCTATCTGGCGTTCGATCCTTGCCCGCATTGACAGGAATGCGCGCCCCGCGCTCCAGACTTCGGTGGCGCCCTGAGGGCGGAAGTCAATAGACTGGCCTTTGCCGAAGGCCTCGGAAGCTTTCGCCAGGCGGGTAATGGGTCTAACCTGATTCTTGAGGAAAAGAATCGCGATGCTTGTCATCAGGATCGAGGCGAGAGCCATTGCCACCAGAACCTGATGCGGATTGGCGGCAGACGTCTGCCGGCGGGAAAATGACAAGGCAAGATAGCCAGGTGCCGTATCAACCACGATCCGGACGCGTCCCTTGAGCGAGACGAGGTCCACCGCAACTAGACCCTGGATCTGATCATAAAGGGTTTCTGTTACATATTTTCCAGAAAGGTCGAAAAACGCTTTCTGGTTACGCTCTTTCGCCCCTTGCTCCTGTGAGAGGAATTCGAAATCGATTGCGAAGGGGACAGCTCGCTGCGCCAGTCCGGTACTGGCTTTGTCAACATCCGGCATCCGGTTCGCGGCGGCCAGAATGTAGTTGAGTTTCATTGCGGTGTTCGAGGTCAACTGCCGGCTTACATCGCCAAACAGACGCTCGATAAAAACAAAGACAACCACGATCTGAACGAAGATTATCGGGATTACGAGAATCAAGATAGCCCGCCAGAGCAGGCTGCGCGGAAGTAGGGGTTTGATCCATCGTGTCCACATGATTAACAAGAGTTACGGTGCGGACAAGCATGACGCAAGCCGTTAGATCGGCAGAAAAATCCTCAAGGCATCAAAAAGCCTATGGACGCCATAAAACCTCACTGTTATATGCGGGGCCGCAGCAAGATTGTTGCAGATGTTCCGGCGTAGCTCAGCGGTAGAGCAGTTGACTGTTAATCAATTGGTCGTAGGTTCGATCCCTACCGCCGGAGCCATATCTCTCCAGAAAATGAAATGATATGGCGCATCAAGTGTTTGCGGCCGTCTCGGCTGCGGCATGACGCCCGATTAGGCGGGTGGGAAGACGTCACGCTGCCAACAAAGAGAGGTAATCAAGAATCCCTCGACACCTGCCAGACATTCCTCAATGGCCATCAGGCATTTGGCTCGTGTCTATATTGACCGGAAACCATCTTTGACCGATACCTTTATTCGGATCGATCGATCCGATTGTCCACTTGTCTTTGGCCTCTGTTGGCCTTAAGCGGTTTGAGTATGAATATTATTGAAAATACTGCCGATTTAGCCGCATTTTGTGAAAAATGCGCACAGCATGATTTTGTCACCGTAGATACCGAATTCTTGCGGGAACGCACTTATTACTCGAAACTCTGCCTGATACAGATGGCCTATCCGGGGGAAACCGACGAAAGTGCGGCGCTGATCGACGTATTATCGGGTGATCTTGATCTGGATCCTCTTTTCAAACTGTTTCAGGACCGCAGCGTCGTAAAGGTTTTTCACGCTGCACGGCAGGATTTGGAGATTTTCTTCGTTGACCGGAAAATCTTTCCGGATCCGTTTTTCGACACGCAGATCGCTGCGATGGTCTGCGGTTTCGGCGATCAGGTTGGCTATGAAACACTGGTTCGTTCGATCGCAAAGGCGTCCGTGGATAAATCCTCGCGTTTTACGGACTGGAGTCACCGGCCACTGACAGACAAGCAGAAATCTTATGCCGTCGGCGACGTGACCCATCTGCGCCAGATTTATCTACACCTTGTTGCCATGCTCAAGAAAACGAACCGTTTTGACTGGGTGGAAGAGGAGTTGGCCGGGTTGACCGATCCGGCGACCTATGCGGCCGAACCGGAAGATGCCTGGAAGCGGGTGAAAACCCGCAATACCGCTCCCAAAATGCTGGCAGTGGTCAAGGAACTGGCGGAGTTCCGCGAGGCTTACGCCCAAAAAAACGATATCCCGCGCACCCGCGTGTTCAAGGACGAGGCGCTTCTCGAACTTGCGGCGACAAAACCGGCGGATATCAACGCATTGGGTAAGTCCCGGCTACTGCTGCGCGAGGCTCGGCGCGGTGCCATTGCTGACGGGATATTGGAAGCAGTCAAAAAAGGCGTCAATTGCGATCCGAGGAATTATCCGAAGGTGGATTTCACCAAGAAGAATAACAATAAAAACGAAGGCTTGCAGGAGCTACTTAAGGTTTTGCTCAAAGCTATGGCCGAGAAGTCAAATGTCGCCCACCGCCTTATTGCGACCACCGCGGATATCGAGAGTATTGCGTCCGGCGCCACCGAGGTACGGGCCTTTACCGGATGGCGCTACAAAATTTTTGGCCAAGAGGCGGAGCGCCTCATAAACGGTGAAATAGCGTTGACGGTAAAAGGTTCCAGCGTCACCTCCGTCGCGCTTCAGTCTAGTTCCGGATCGTAATCTGGTTCTGCGCTGCGACGACGCGCAGTGCCTTGACCGATTTCAGGTTGATCTGAGAGATAAACACGCCCGCCATGATGTCCCGTGACCTTTCGGTGTTTGCGGCCAACGGAAGCGCTGGCGGTTTGCCCCGAAGTTCAAAGGTCAAGGTGCCGGTTTCATCCGGAAACCCCCGGTTGGTTTCGGTCAGTTCCACCGAAAAATAGCCCTGTACCGGAGTTTTCCCATGTGCCCGAAGAATAATTCCGTTCCGGGTCGGTTCCGCGCGCAGCTCGGTAATCGTCGCAATCAACTCGCGTCCGTCCGGAGCACGCCTGGCGGTCACCACGGTTTCCTCCGGTGCAGGGGCGCGCCGGAAAGGATTGAGGCTGGAAACGGAGCCGCTGCCGGAACAACTGGCAAGTAGACCGATAGTAGCGACCGTTAGGATGATATTCTTCATCATGCGACTCCCCTGCGTTAATGTCATGGATAGACAATGCTCTGCTCAAAGAAAAGCCTCTAGAGTATTATTCGCGGATTATCCCTAGACCTTCGGGCATTTCATGCATAGTTCATTGGGAAAATGGCCTACGGAAGCAAGATGACGGATAAATTCGAAGACATTGCCGACAATTTCGATTTTCTCGACGAGTGGGAGGATCGGTATCGCTATGTGATTGAACTGGGCAAGGAAATGCCGCCGCTTGAAGAGGCATTGCGGGTTCCCGCTACCAAGGTACACGGTTGCGCCTCCCAGGTCTGGATTGTGCCGCATATCGATGGCGCCGGTCCCGATGCGCGGTTTACCTTTGACGGTGACAGCGACGCGATGATTGTACGCGGGCTGATTGCAATTCTTCACGCGCTGTTCAACGGGCTGACTGTCAAAGAGGTCACAGAGACCGATGCGCTCAAGGCATTTGAGCGCCTTGGGCTGGATCAGCATCTGTCGGCGCAGCGTTCCAACGGCCTGCGCGCCATGATCGAACGTATTCACGGCTTGGCATCGAAGGCGGTCAACGGCTGATCCGATTATGTACGCGATTCATAATTTACATGATAATTATCAATTTGTTCACGGCGGCATAATCCCATAAACAACCAAGGAGAACCGGCCTCGGGGCTCCCATCGAAGGAAGAGACGCGTATGTCCGAAAAGCTTTTGAAACTGCTTGACCGTCAGGGCTGGGTTTTGGCGGATGGCGCCACCGGAACCAACCTGTTCAACATGGGTCTGCAAGCGGGCGATCCTCCCGAATTCTGGAACGTGGACAAGCCGGAACTGATCGAAAAACTGTATCGCGGCGCTGTCGATGCCGGATCGGACCTTTTCCTGACTAACAGTTTCGGGTCGAATGCATCCCGGCTGAAATTGCACAATGCGCAGGGCAGGGTGCGTGAACTGTCGATGGCCGCCGCCGGAATTGCACGCGAAGTGGCAGACAGCCAGTCGCGAACAGTCATCGTGGCCGGTTCCATGGGTCCGACGGGCGAGATCATGGGCGAGGTCGGAACCCTGACCCACGAGGTTGCGGTCGAGATGTTCGAGGAACAGGCCGCTGCCTTAATCGAGGGCGGGGCCGACGTTCTGTGGGTGGAAACGATTTCGGCTCCGGAAGAAATGGCGGCCGCTGCCGAGGCGATCCGCAATGTCGGCGCGTCATGGTGTGGCACCATGAGTTTTGATACGGCAGGGCGCACCATGATGGGCGTGACATCTGCCGATATGGTGAAATTTATCGACGGTCTGGATTACCAACCGCTCGGGTTCGGGGCCAACTGCGGCACCGGAGCCTCCGATCTGTTGCGCACGGTCCTCGGGTTTGTCGAGGCCGGGGCAAAGCTGCCGATCATCGCGAAGGGTAACGCGGGCATTCCGAAATATGTCCACGGGCATATTCACTATGACGGCACGCCGGAGTTGATGGCGGACTATGCAGTCTTGGCGCGGAATTGCGGCGCGCGGATTATCGGCGGTTGTTGCGGCACGACGCCGGAGCATCTGGTTAAAATGCGGGAAGTCCTGGACGCGCAGCCGATCGGCGAAACCCCGACACTGGAAGAGATTGTGGCGAAACTTGGCGATTTTTCGTCGGCAAATGACGGAACGGGTGATAACGTTGCAAAGCGTAGGGAAACGCGCCGCAGGGGCGGTCGCTGACCCGGAAAACCGAACACAGGTCGGATTACGTCTGTCGTTTGTCGTAATCCGATAAGCATATTTTGGATAAAACCAAGATTTACAACACAGAAACGACGCAGCGGTTCGCCGCGCAAACTTAGGAACGTGCCAATGTCCGACGACGAAGACGAAATCATCCTCGCCGATATGCCAGACGAAGAACTGGTGCCTCAGATGCATGACGATCTGTACGACGGCATGGCGGAAGAGATCAAGGAAGGCGTGAACATTCTGCTGGGGCGCGGATGGACCCCTTACAGGGTTCTGACCGAAGGTCTGGTCGAGGGTATGCGCATTGTCGGGATCGACTTCCGTGATGGCATCCTATTTGTGCCGGAGGTTCTGTTGGCGGCGAACGCAATGAAAGCGGGCATGGCTATCCTGAAGCCTCTGCTGGCCGAAACGGGTGCGCCGCGTCTGGGCAACATGGTGATCGGCACCGTCAAGGGCGACATCCATGACATCGGCAAGAACCTGGTCACGATGATGATGGAAGGCGCCGGTTTCGAGGTTCGTGATCTGGGGATCAACAACTCGGTCGAGAGCTATATTGGCGCGCTCAACGAGGGCGATATTGACATTCTAGGTATGTCGGCACTGTTGACCACCACGATGCCGTACATGAAGGTCGTGATCGACACGATGGTTGAGCAGGGCATGCGCGACGATTACATCGTTCTGGTCGGCGGTGCGCCACTGAACGAGGAATTTGGCAGAGCCATCGGTGCGGACGCCTATTGCCGCGATGCTGCGGTCGCCGTGGAGACTGCGAAGGAATTCATGGCCAAGAAGCACAACCGGATGGGGGCAGGAGCCTGATATATGCTTGTCGATGACAAGACCCTGACAGAGCAAGGTTTGGACGCGCCCGAGGATCACTCCGGGCGCGTTCTGGTTTTGGCATGCGGTGCGTTGGCGAGAGAGATACTTGCGCTGATCGAGATGAACAGCTGGACCCACATGGACCTGACGTGCCTGCCGGCCAAGCTTCATCTGCGCCCTGAAAAGATACCTGCGGCAGTGCAGGAGGCCGTCGAGGAACACCGGAACAACTACGAGCGGATTTTCGTGGCCTACGCTGATTGCGGCACCGGCGGACTGCTGCAGGCCAAATGCGCCGAACTCGGTGTAGAAATGGTCGAGGGCCCGCATTGCTACAGCTTTTTCGAGGGCAATGAAGCCTTCGCCCAAAAGGCCGAGGAAGAATTCACCGCCTTCTACCTCACCGATTTTCTGGTCAAGCAGTTCGATGCTTTTGTCTGGCGGCCGATGGGCCTGGACCGGCATCCGCAGTTGCGCGACATGTATTTCGGCAATTACACGAAACTGGTCTATCAGGCGCAGATTGACGATCCGGCATTGGACGTGAAGGCGCGGGCCTGTGCCGAGCGTTTGGGGCTGGAATATGAGCGCCGCCTGACGGGTTACGGCGATTTGGAAAAGGCGTTGGCGGGCGCGTCTTAGGTCCGTGGGTCAGACGCCGGTTTTGAGCCTAAACTGGACTTACTCTGACGCAGAAAACGGCTATTTTGTTAGCGACAAATGTGAACAGCTTTGAGGCTATTTGACGCCAGCGGTTTTCGCTCGGAGTGTCGTAGTTAATCTGCACCGAGTTGCAGTGGCGGCAGCTGCCTGCCGCCCGAATTACAGCCATTAAGGAAGAAGTTCGCGTAGAGCTTGGGCGTCGGCTTTTTTGCCCCATCCAAAGGCCATGATTCCGTGCCCCAGCGATGGAACCGTCAGGTCATCCATATAAGTTCCGCTAAAGGACATCTTGACCTTCTCTGCCGGAATGATCTGACGCTGGTTGTAAACGACCTTACCGTCTTGATCGACGCAGGTCATTACCCCGGCGGTAGAACGGTCCGGCTGCCGTGTCTGGTGCATTTCGCAATCGATTCCACCTCCTGAAAGCCGCGTGATGCTCGAGCCGTCTAGCATGCCCTCAAGTTCACCCGTCATAATCCATTCAACGCCGGTGTCGAACCGTGTCACACTTGCCGCGTCCATAGTTATTGAGTTTGAGCATCCAGCAGTGAGTGCTATAGCTAACGCCGACGTTGCGAAGCAAATATATCTTTTCAAAATTTTTTCCTTCAGATTTTCAGAAAAACTAAATCCAAATGGTTGTTAACGCAAGTTTTTAAGACGGAAATTGGTTTTCGATCATGATTACAGATCCGATCACTCGATTCAACGAACAGGCGAAGTTGGCTGGTCACGTTTCCCCCGGCCCAAAGGCGATTCAAGGAACCCTTAAGAAGCGGCCACTAGCGGCAGATATGAACCAGACGCCTCCTCTCGCTAAACCGCAGATTCGGCCCGCTAAGTAGTCGTTACTGAGCCGCATTGGCGACAACACCATCACCCGACGTAATTCGACCGGCTCAGCCCATATTTCGCCATTTTCTCGTTCAACGTCCGTCGCGGCAGGCACAGCTCTTCCATCACCGCCTGGATAGAACCCTTGTGTCGGCGCATCGTATTGTCGATCAGCATGCGCTCGAAAGCCTCGACATGCTCTTTCAGCGGTTTGCCGTCTGTCACAATATCCGGCACCTTTTCGTCGCCGTCCGGGATTAGCATGCTTGAAATCGAAAAGGAACCGCGACGGCTTTGCAGCACGGTGCGCTCGGCCATGTTGATCAACTGGCGGATATTGCCGGGCCAGGGGGCCTGCAACAGCTTTGCCGCGTCCTCGGCAGTCACATCGGGTTGGTCGCAGCCGTATTCTTCGGAAAATGTCGCGGTAAAGCGGTTGAACAGCATCAATATATCCTCGCCCCGCTTGCGCAGGGGCGGTGGGGTGATGTGCATGGCTGCAAGGCGATAATAGAGATCCTGGCGGATAAAATTCTCGCCCGTGGACTCGGGGTCGCCTTCGTTAGAGATCGCAATTACCCGCAATTGTGATCCGTCTTCACCGCGGTCGTATTCGACAATCTCGTTCAAAAGCTTGGCTTGCGTGGAATCGTGGAGCGACTCGATATCCTCGAGGCAGAGTGTTCCGCCAAGCGAGGTCTGGACCAGAGGTATATCCGCGTCATTCGGGCCAAAAAGCCGTTTGTTCAACTCTTCCTCGGTGAAGGCGGCACAATTGACGGTGATGAATTTCTTGCCTTGTCGCGGTCCGCAGGCATGCAGTGCGTGCGCAATCAGGCTTTTGCCGGTGCCGGTTTCGCCAGTGATAAGCACATGCCCGTCGGCCTGCGCCAGATCCAGTATGTCTTCACGCAGGCGCTCGACAACATGGCTGGTTCCCATCAGTTTGCGCAGCAAAACAGTACCATCGGACAATTCACGCCGCAGAGACCGGTTTTCCAGCGTCAGGCGCCGTGTGTGGATTGCCTTTTTGGTCAGTTCCGCCATGCGTTCGGGATCGAAGGGCTTTTCAAGGAAGTCATAGGCACCGATCTGCATCGCCTCGACCGCCATGGCGACATCGCCGTGACCTGTGATCATGATCACCGGAAGGGCGTTGTCGGCCTTTTGCAGACGTTTCAAAAACGTGATTCCGTCAATGCCAGGCATTTTTATGTCCGAGATGACGATGCCCGGATAGTCCGGCTGGATTTCCTTCAGCGCTTCTTCGGCCGACGGGTAGGTTTTGGTCTGATATCCGCTTAGCGATAGCCACTGGGAAATGCTTTCGCGCATATCCTGTTCGTCGTCTACAATTGCTATGGTCAGTTGCTCGGGCATATTTTACTCCGCCGCTTCTAGTGTACTAGTATCTATTTGGGGTAGCAGGAACTCAAATTCAGCCCCCTGAGGCTTCACATTTCTGGCAAGAAGGCGTCCGCCAAGATCATTTGCAATACCGGAAGATATCGCCAACCCCAATCCGACGCCTTCGCCGGGCTTTTTGGTCGTGAAGAAAGGCTCGAACAATTCGTCCAGATTCTCGATGCCGGTGCCGTTGTCACGTACATAAAGCCGCGCCATTTCTCCGTCGATCATCACCACTTCCAACTGGCGGTGTTCCTGCGTTTTCATCGCGTCCAGCGCGTTACGCAGCAGGTTTACGATCACTTGCTCCAGCCGGACTTGATCGGCGAGTACGATGATCGGCTTTTTGGGTAAGTTGACCGTGATCTCGACCATCATCTGGCTCAACTGCGGGGACATCAGGGCAAGGCTTGCGTTCACCGCGTCGCGGAAGTCCACCTGGATCAACTCGTCACCGCCCTTGCGTGCGTAGGACTTCAGTTGTTTGGTGATGGCGCCCATCCGGCCGATCAGGTCGTCTATGCGCTGGAAGCTGGATAGCGCCTCGTCCGGACGCCGGCGCTTGATCAGTAGTTTGGCGCCCGCCAGATAGGTTCGCATCGCCGCCAGCGGTTGGTTCAACTCATGACTGACCGCGGCAGACATTTCGCCCAGCGCCGCAAGTTTCGAGCTTTGAGCAAGACTCTGTTCGGCGACGCGCAGGTTTTGCTCTACCCGTTCGCGTTCGGCAATCTCGTTCGACAGCCGTTCGTTCAACGCGCGCAATTGCTCGGATTCCGCTTTAAACAAAAAGGATTGCCGGATCGCCCGCCGCGACAGGATGTAGAAACTCAGCGCGATGATCATGGCAATCGCGGTTATTTCGAGGGCAAGCAGGCCGTTCACCCGTGCCCGAACTGCGTCGAAGGATGTCAGGTAACTAAGCTGCCAGCCCTGAAAGGCGATCTTAGTGTCCAGACGATAAAGCGGTTTGCCGCGGACATAGGAGTCCGCCAAAGTCTGACTCCATTCATTCGTGGCCCGGATCGCGCGTTCATAGGCAGACTGCGGCGGGCTGGATAACAGAGCCTCGGTGAGTGTCTTGTGTTCGAACTGCCGTTCCGTGGACAGAAGTATCTGCCCTTCGGAGTTGGTGACGATGATCGTAGCGTTCGCGCCCGACCATGTGTCGAAAAGGCGATCCAGATCGACTTCTACAAGGATGACGCCGGTTATGACCTGTTTGTGCTCAATGCGGCGGGAAAAGAAGAACTGGATTGGCCCTTCAACGACACCGGTAGTGGTGAATATCGTATCGTTTTGCCGGAGCGCCTCGTGGAAAAAGGGTTTGTCCCGCAGAAGTGTGCCAAGCTCGCGCCTGTCGGTGGCGGCGACGGTGCGTCCGTCCTTATCCAACAGAACGACTGACTTCGCCCCTATCTCGCCCTGGTATGAAATCAGGCGTTGCGAGGCGAGCGCGTAGTCCTCCGTGTCCAGTGCCGACACCAGAGTCGTATCGCGCGACAGCAGCAGTGGTACGATTGAACTGCGCTGGATTTCGCTGATGATACGACCGCTATAAAGCGATATCTGTTTTTCGGCACTGACGCGGGTGGCGCGGGTGAACCGTTCCGTGAAATAAAGGTTGGATAGCCAGATAACCAGAACCGTGGACAGGATGAGCAGCAGAATGCCGATGCGCACCATAATCTGTGCCCATGTCCATGATTCTTGTTTCGCTGGTTTGATCCATCTCATGTAAAGAAGATAGGGTCGAGCAAGGATCGGCTCAAGCGTTCTTACCTACAATTACGCTTTAAGCGGAAACTAGCGCTTCGGCTATGCTCTCGAACAGGCCGCTACCATCAGTTCCGCCAAGCTGCGGATCATTCAGCCGTTCGGGATGCGGCATCATCCCCAGAACCCGGCGATTTTCCGACAGGATCCCTGCGATGTCGTCTACAGACCCGTTCGGATTGACGGCATAAGTGAACGCAACGCGGTTTTCGTCCTTCAGACGTTTCAGAGAGTCGGCATCAGCGGTATAGTTGCCGTCATGATGCGCGATTGGCATGCGCAGCTTCTGGCCCTTCGTGTATCGGTTTGTAAAAGCGGAATCCGTTGTCTTTACAATCAGATCCGCGTCCTTGCAGATGAACTTCAGGTTCGAATTGCGCATCAAGACACCCGGCAACAGGCCGGATTCCGTCAGCACTTGAAAGCCGTTGCAAATGCCGATCACGTATCCGCCGCCTTTGGCGAATTCGATCACCGACTGCACGATCGGAGAGCGCGCTGCGATTGCCCCGCAACGCAGGTAATCCCCAAAGGAAAACCCGCCTGGAATGCCAATGACGTCCAGCCCTTCGGGCAGGTGGTCATCCTTGTGCCAGACCATCTGGGTCGGCTTGTTGTGGCCTGAGACCTTGTCGAAGGCGACAGCCATGTCCCGGTCGCAGTTCGAACCCGGGAACTGGATTACGGCCGCGCGCATCAGACGATCTCTATCGAGTAGTTTTCGATAACCGTGTTTGCCAGAAGCTTTTCACACATCTTGCGAACATTTTTTTCTGCTGCCGCCGGATCGGTCTCGGTCAGATCCAGTTCGATTACCTTTCCCTGGCGCACGGCTTCGACACCTTCGAAGCCCAGAGCCCCGAGCGAGCGACGAACAGCCTCTCCCTGAGGATCCAGAACGCCGGCTTTCAATGTTACAGTCACCTTGGCTTTCATGGAATTCCTCTTAGTTTACCAATTTCGGTCCGGGATGGGTCTTGCCGCTTTCGGGCATCAGGCCCAACCTGCGCGCGACCTCGCTATAGGCATCAGTCAGGCTGCCCAGATCGCGCCGGAATACGTCCTTGTCAAGTTTCTGATTGGTTTTAGCATCCCACAGGCGGCAACTGTCGGGGCTGATTTCATCAGCCACCACAAGCCGATGGAAGTCGCCTTCGTAAATCCGGCCAATCTCGATCTTGAAGTCGATCAGTCGAATGCCGACGCCATACATCACGCCGGACATGAAGTCGTTGACCCGAAGGGCCAGAGCGATGATGTCATCCAGATCCTGCTGGCTGGCCCAGTTGAAGGCGATGATATGCTCCTCGGCGACCAGAGGATCGCCAAGGGCATCGTTCTTGTAGCTGAACTCGACGATCGGGCGAGCCAGTTGCGTGCCTTCCTCGATGCCCAGACGCTGTGACAGAGAACCTGCAGCCACGTTGCGCACGATGACTTCCAGCGGAATGATCTCGACCTCACGGACCAACTGCTCGCGCATGTTCAGGCGGCGGATGAAATGTGTCGGTACGCCGATTGCCGCCAGCCCCAGCATGAAGTGCTCGCACAGACGGTTGTTCAGAACTCCCTTGCCTTCGATCACGTCCTTTTTCTGCGCATTGAAGGCGGTCGCGTCGTCTTTGAAATACTGCACAATGGTTCCCGGCTCCGGGCCTTCATACAAAATTTTGGCTTTGCCTTCGTAAATTTTTTTCCGACGGGACATGAATTATCTCCGATGCGTGTGGGGAGGGCGCTTTCGCAGGGTGGATTATGAGGTTTCTATAGGCTTTCAATCAACCTGCGGCAAGTATGTACTGTAGGCTATCTTGTTGTTCGTTGAAGTTTTGTCCATATTAGAGCGCAAGGTGCAAACAGGAGAACAAAGATGAGCACATTTGATGACCGCGAACATACCTTTGAAAACAAATTCGCGCACGACGAAGAGATGCTGTTCAAGGCACAGGCGCGGCGAAACAAGCTGCTCGGTCTTTGGGCCGCTGGTTTGCTGGGTAAGGCCGGCGAAGCTGCGGAGGAATACGCCGCGGAAGTCGTAAAGGCCGACTTCAAGGAAGCGGGTGAGGAAGATGTCTACCAAAAGGTCTCCGGCGATCTTGGCGGTAAGGCCGACGAAAAGACGATCCGCATGAAAATGGCAGAACTGATGGCTCAGGCCAAAACCCAGATGATGAAAGAAGTCTGATTCTGAATAGGCAGAACGCCCGGACCTGGTTCGGGCGTTCTGCGGTTTCACGACGTATGGTGCGTCAAGCGATCAGCCGAACACGCGCTTGAAAATCGTGTCGACGTGTTTGGTGTGGTAGGCCAGATCGAATTCTTTCTCGATTTCCGCATCCGACATGACGGCCTTGACTTCCGGATCGGCTTTCAGCTCTTCCATGAAGTCGGCGCCCTTTTCCCAAACCTTCATCGCATTGCGCTGGACCAGACGGTACGAGTCTTCCCGCGACAATCCTTTTTGCGTCAGCGCCAGCAGAACGCGTTGGGAATGAACCAGCCCGCGGAACTTGTTCAGGTTCTTCATCATGGTGTCCGGATAGACGACCAGTTTGTCGATCACCATGGTCAGTCGCGCCAAGGCGAAATCCAAAGTCACCGTGGTGTCCGGTCCGATATTGCGCTCTACCGACGAGTGCGAGATATCGCGCTCGTGCCAAAGGGCGACGTTTTCCAGCGCCGGAACCACCGCCATACGCACCAGACGCGCCAGGCCGGTCAGGTTTTCCGTCAGAACCGGGTTCCGCTTGTGCGGCATGGCAGACGAGCCTTTCTGGCCCGGAGAGAAATATTCCTCGGCTTCGAGAACTTCGGTACGTTGCAGGTGGCGGATTTCGATAGCGATGCGCTCGATCGAGGAGCTTACGACGCCCATCGCCGCAAAAAAGGCCGCGTGGCGGTCGCGCGGAATAACCTGTGTCGAGACAGGCTCGGGAACCAGTCCGAGTTTCTCGCAGACATATTCTTCGACGTAAGGGTCGATGTTGGCGAATGTTCCCACTGCGCCGGATACGGCGCCAGTCGCGATTTCGCGGCGTGCCTCGACCATGCGAGCGCGGTTGCGGTCCATTTCGGCATAGGCTTGCGCCATCTTCAGGCCAAAGGTGACGGGTTCGGCGTGGATGCCGTGCGACCGTCCGATACAGACTGTGTCCTTGTGTTCCATCGCGCGGCGCTTGATCACCGCCAGCAGCTTGTCGATATCCTCGATGATGATGTCGGCGGCCTTGACCAGTTGCACGTTGAAACAGGTGTCCAGAACATCCGAGGACGTCATGCCTTGATGCACGAACCGAGCTTCTTCGTTGCCGATGATTTCCGCGAGGTGGGTCAGAAAGGCGATCACGTCGTGTTTTGTGACGGCTTCGATGTCGTCGATCCGTGCCACGTCGAATTCCACATTCTTGGCTTTCCACACCGCAGCGGCGCTTTCCTTCGGGATGACGCCGAGTTCCGCCTGCGCGTCGCAGGCATGGGCCTCGATCTCGTACCAGATACGGAATTTGGTTTCCGGGGACCAGACGTTGACCATGTCGGGGCGGGAATAGCGGGGGATCATCGCGGCGCAACCTTTTGTTTGGGGACTGTCGCGGTCCTCTTAAACTTACCGACCCTGACGTGCAAGCCAGCCTTGAAAAAGATCGGTGCAATTGTGGCGGCGGCATTAATTCAAACACCTCTACCGGTTCACGAAGAGGTAACAAAGTTTCACGCCGGACCCACAAAAAAGTCAGTAATTATTCACACATAACCGTTAATCAACGTGTTTTGAAACAGCGGTGGTTTTGTCTTATCCCTTCGTCATCGTTCAAAAGTGAAGGGGATACACAATGATGATTAAGACACTACTTGCCTCACTGGCGCTCGGCATGATGTCGACCGCCGCCTTCGCCGGAACCTATTCGGTGACTGTAACCAATAACCTGGATCAGGAACTGCTGGCGCCGATTTTGATTGCCGACGCCAAGTACGACACCGAGATTTTCGATATGGGTTATGTAACGCCCGAGGCGGAACACCAGATCCTTACAGGGGATCCCGGAAAGCTTGCCGCACGTATCGGCCCAGATGCCATGGTCGGACATGGTGAAGACGGGCCTCCGGGTGTTTTGCTGGCTCCTGGAAAGTCGGTGACCTTCGACATCACAACCGAGGCGCACTCGGTTCGTGTGATCTCGATGGTGGCGCCGACGATGGTGCCCGACAACTATGTCACGGCGTTGGTTGAGCTGGGTATGGGCGATATGGCGAGCGCATCGCTGGACCGGTTCGATATCGGTCATGATGAAGGCACAAAGACCGTCAAGCTGGTCGGCGAAGCCAGCGCGACCATTGAATTCCATTCTAAAATGGACGCAATGGACCCAATGAAACCCAAGGATACGATGAACTGATCTTGTCGAACTAACAACTCACAGTGGGGCGCCCTCGGGTGCCCCTATCTGTTTTCCGGCCCGTCATAGGCGCGTTCGACGCGGGCGACACGGGTAATGTAATAATCGTACCACTTTGCCTTGCCCTGCTTCTGAGCAAAGAGATGCTCGGCGACCTGCTTCCAGGCCAGAATTGCTGTTTCGTCGGTCCAGTAGCTAACCGTAATCCCGAAGCCAGCGGTGTCGCGTGCGGACTCATGCCCCAGATAACCCGGTTGCTCTTTCGCCGTTTTCTCCATCTTATCAGCCATTTCGGCATAACCGAAGATGTCTTCGGACAGTCTGTTGGTGAAAATCACGGCGTAGTAGGGCGAGTCGTGCAGGGGCGCGAAATGAGACATTTCCTATTCCGCAGCCGCCCAGACCATCGACCTCGGCTTGGGCATTGGATGATTGATGCGCCGGAACTCTGTCGGCGCAACCCCGGTTTTCTGGGAGAACAGGCGCGTAAAATAGGCCGGAGAGGAAAATCCCAGATCGCTTCCGATCTTCAAAACGGGCTTGTGTGTGGTCGCAAGCAGGTATTTAGCCTCTGAAAAGACTCGGTCGTGTATGAACTGGGTCGCGGACCTGCCGTTTAGTTTCTGGCAGACGCGCGTAAGATGAGTCGTGGTAACCTGCAAGGTGTCGGCATAGTCTGACAGGCCGTTTCCGCTGGAGAAGTTTTGTTCCAGAAGGCGCGCAAAACGTTCCATAAGTCTTTGACCAGAATTGATTTTGTCACGAGGCGCCTTCGTCAGCCTCACCAGATGAACAAAATAATAATGTGCAAGATGATAACTCGCGGCCTCGGCGCCGAAGGATGTCTTTGACTGTTCGTTGGCGACGTATTCCATAAAACCCGTCAACTTCCGCTGCTCACCGATATTCGGGATATTCGCGACAAGGAAGGGTGCGGGCAAGTTAAAATCGCCGTTGGCCCGAAGAGTGAGGATTGATCCGAATGAACCGTCCGAAACCTCTATGATTTTCGGCGCATCAGCATGAATGATTACACCGGTTTCGCTCGAAATTGTGTGGGTTTCTCCATTAACGGCAAGGGTTGCCTTGCCACGAGATAGCCACAAAGCGGTATGGTATCCGTCGCAGCCGCAAAGGCGCATTTCGGGACGCTGATAGCGGGCAACCTCTGTCAGGTTCCCGCAATAAACCGCATTCGTGTTGTGACTTCCGTTCATGAGCAGATACCAGACTAACCGTCTTTCTGGTTAAGGAAAGGTTCAGTGGAACCCATGATTAAGACAAAAAATTGTCCGAAGAAAGCTAACATTTAGTCATTTTTTAGCGAAAGCAACAGGTTTTCCGCGATCGGCACATCAACTTGATGCCAGTTTCGCATCTTGTTCCTGAACCATGTGCGCTGCCGTTTTGCGTATTGTCTGGTCTGGATCTTGGCCAGTTCGATGGCCTCGGGCAGTGGCATTTCTCCCTGCAGATAGGCGATAAGTTCCTTTGCCCCGATTGCCTGACATGATGGGTGAGAGGGGTTCCAGCCACTTTCGAGAACGGCCCTGCATTCGTCGAGGGCGCCGTTCTCTACCATCAGGTCAAAGCGCGTGTCGATCCGGCGGTTGAGCCAGTCGGTATCGGGTCGCAAATTTAGCGCATGACTCTGGTCCAACGGCAGCAGTGGCGTGGGTGTTTCGCTGTGCCAATCCGCCAAACCGCGACCCGTTGCGCGCAGAACCTCCCATGCACGCTGGGTTCGTGCGGGGTTATTGGCATCGATTTTTGAATAGGTTACCGGATCTTCTTCGCGTAAATATTCGGCAAAAGTAGTGTTGCCTGATGTGGCGATCAACCGTTCCGCTTCCTCCCTAATCTCTTCGGGGATTGCCGGAATATCCGCAAGACCCTGCGTCAGGGCTTGAAAATACAGGCCGGTTCCGCCGACGATGATGGGGCGGAGTTGCCGATTCAGCAGATCGGCGAGGCAGGCATCGACATCGCGCAGCCAATGGCCCACGGAATAGGGCTGGTTGAGGCCGATGTGTCCATAGAGGAAATGCGGCGCGCGCGCCTCTTCCCGGGCATCCGGACGGGCAGTCAGGACACGCCAGGCGCTGTAGACCTGCAAGGCATCTGCATTAATAATGGCGCCTCCGAACCGCTCCGCCAGCATCAGGGCAAGACCGGATTTGCCCGACGCGGTCGGTCCGGCGATCAGGATCGGCAATCGGTCCGCGTTCAGGTCTGGTATCAAGGAGTGTCTGCCATTTAGAGTTCTGCGTCCGTTTTTGCACGGATTTAACAGAATACCCAAGGTTTTTTCGATTGCAACCTCGGCCAATTTCCGACAGTTTGCCCCAACTTACGCAGTAAAAGGAGACCGCCATGCCGGACGGGGCATCGACCGATAAAAAAACATCCTTCAAGCGCGTACTTCTTAAAATTTCCGGCGAAGCTCTGATGGGTGATCAGGGTTTTGGCCTGCATCCGCCCACGGTTGAGCGCATCGCTCGCGAAATTGCTTCTGTGCAGAAGCTGGGCGTTGAAGTCTGTCTGGTTATTGGTGGCGGCAATATCTTTCGCGGGCTTCAAGGCTCCGCGCAGGGGATGGAGCGCACGACCGCTGACTATATGGGGATGCTGGCAACGGTGATGAACGCATTGGCCATGCAGAGCGCACTCGAGGCCATCGGCGTATTCACCCGCGTGGTGTCGGCCATTCCGATGGATCAGGTCTGTGAACCCTATATCCGGCGCCGCGCTGTCCGCCACCTTGAAAAGGGACGGGTCTGCATTTTTGCGGCAGGTACCGGAAACCCCTATTTTACTACCGATACAGCCGCTACCCTGCGGGCCAGTGAAATGTCCTGTCAGGCTATTTTCAAAGGGACGCAGGTGGATGGGGTCTATGACAAGGACCCAAAGAAACACGCCGATGCGGTACGCTATGAAAGGGTGACCTATAACGAGGTTCTCCAGAAAAACCTGAAGGTCATGGACGCATCCGCGATTGCGCTGGCACGAGACAACAATCTGCCGATTTTCGTGTTTTCTTTGGACGAGCCCGGTGGATTCGCTGGTATACTCTGCGGCGAAGGTACATATACTAGGGTTGGAAACTGAGCGGGAAGTGATCCCGTTTTGGCGAATTGAAGGAGGCACTGTTGTCGGAATTAGAAATTGATCTGGATGATCTGGAGCGCAGGATGGATGGTGCGATCGCTGCGCTTAGAACCGAGTTTGCGAGCCTTCGGACCGGTCGGGCATCCGGTAGTATCCTCGACACGGTGATGGTGAGTGCCTATGGATCGACGATGCCGCTGAACCAGTGCGGGACAGTGAATGTTCCGGAACCGCGGATGATTACCGTCAATGTATGGGACAAAGGCCTCGTCGGGGCTGTTGAAAAGGCGATCCGCAACTCCGGCCTGGGTATCAATCCGGTGATGGACGGAACGACTCTGCGTTTGCCGATCCCGGAACTCAACGAAGAGCGGCGGACTGCTTTAAGCAAAGTGGCCGGACAATATGCCGAGCATGCCCGCGTCGCGATCCGCAACGTGCGGCGTGATGGCATGGATCAGGTCAAGAAGGCCAAGGGCGACGGTATGGGAGAGGATGACCAGAAATTCTGGAACGACGAAATCCAGACCCTGACGGACAAGGCGATTGCCAGCGTGGACAAGGCACTGGAGGCGAAGCAGGAAGAGATAATGCAAGTTTAATGTTTGTTCTGTACCGGATTCGTATGGAGCGCCTTTTCACATTGTTGCTGGGACAATTATGGTCGTAGACAAGAAATCTAATCTTAATACACCGCTTCATGTTGCTGTCATCATGGACGGAAACGGTCGCTGGGCAACTTCGCGTGGCTTGCAGCGTCTGATCGGCCACCGCCGTGGTGTCGACCGGGTCAGGGATGTTGTGCGTGTCTGTCCGGATTATGGCGTTAAGTACCTGACGTTATTCGCATTTTCGACCGAGAACTGGAAACGCTCCGAGGAAGAGGTTGTCGGCTTGATGCGGTTGTTCAAGCGCTACATTCAGGCAGAGGCGACGAAACTGATGGCTGACAAGGTGCGTGTGCGCTTTATCGGCGACCGCACGCGGCTCGACAAGGACTTGCGGGATCTGATGCTGGCGCTGGAACAGCAAACAGCAGAGAACGATCACCTGCACATGACGGTTGCCATAAACTATGGCGGACGCGACGAGTTGAAACGCGCCACACAAGCTATCGCGCGGCAAGTTCAGGCCGGAACATTGGATCCGTCGGAAATTGACGAAGTGACGATTTCGCAAAATCTGGATACGAGTTTCCTGCCCGATCCCGATCTGGTTATCCGGACATCCGGCGAATTCCGTACCTCGAACTTTCTGCCCTGGCAGTCCACCTATTCCGAATATGCCTTCGTGCAAGAGGAATGGCCGGATTTCACACCGGGGATTTTTGCACGGGTGCTGGAGGATGTCTCAAGCCGTGAAAGGCGCTTCGGGCGGGTGGCCGCACAATGAGCCTTAAGGGCAGCAACGGCAGCTTTCCGGATCTTTTGGTTCGTAGCCAGTCTTCTGCCGTTCTGTTGCTTGTGTCTATCGGCGCTTTCTGGATCGGTGGTGCCGCGGTCGTGTTTCTTCTGGCAATCACATCGGCACTGATG
>JAHEFH010000149.1 GCA_024640245.1 Paracoccaceae bacterium
GGCAGATGCGGCGACATTCCGGACAGCGGCGTCCATTGGCGTTGCAGGCTTCCCAGGCGCATGCGTTCGGACAGCATGTAAACGCCCATCGGCGGCGGTAGGAACCGGACATAGAGCACCGACAGAAGCACCGAGGCCATCAGGCCGGCGGCGATCCAACCGGTCACCCGCAGCCACAGGCGCGGCTTCTCTGGCCCAGAGTCATCGGCCTTGGCCTTCGGCGCGGATTTCGCCTTGGGTTGTGGCTTGGCCTTGGCCTTCTTGTTTTCTGCAGGCTGTTTCTGGGTCTTGCGCGCCATCGGGGTCCCTTTTGACTCAGCATAGGGCCGGAATGCACCGGTTCAACAGGATTCCGGAAGAGTGGTGAGGACCAAAAAAGGGCGGCAGAGGGCTCGTGGCCCTCTGCCGCTCGATCACTTTGCCTCCGCCTAGGCGGTTTTCTGGGCCTCTGCTGCGCGCAGAGGATAGGGAATGCGCTTGATCATTTCCTTCGGACAGACCTGCACGAATTTCGGCAGTTCCTCTTCCCAGCGGTGCAGGATTTCCTTGGCGCGCGGGCTTCCGGTCTCGGCCATATGTTCCTCGATCAGGGCTTTCAATTCCTGCTCCCATTCAGGCACGGTCACAGGGACCGCCTCGACCGTTTCCCGATTGACCATCTCGTTGAAGCGGCCGTTGGCGTTGTAGATGTAGGCCATGCCGCCGGTCATGCCGGCCGCGAAGTTCGCGCCGATCGCTCCGAGGATCACAGTGGTGCCGCCGGTCATGTATTCGCAACCGTTGGAGCCGCAACCCTCGACCACAACCTGCGCACCGGAGTTCCGGACGCAGAAGCGTTCGCCGGCGCGGCCGTTGGCGAACAGCTTGCCCGCCGTCGCGCCGTACAGGACCGTGTTGCCGATGATCGTGTTGTCCACCGCGATCAGCGGGCTGCCCTTGGGCGGACGCACGACAATCATGCCCCCCGACAGGCCCTTGCCGACATAGTCGTTGGCATCGCCCTCGACCACCAGCTTCAGTCCCGGAGCCGCGAAAGCGCCCAGCGACTGTCCGGCAGAACCCGACAGGTTCACCGTCAGGTGGCCCTGACCGAAGCTGTTGTTCATGCCGAACCGCTGGACGATATGGCTGGAAACCCGCGTGCCGATAGTCCGGTGCGTGTTCTGCACCGAATACGACAACTGCATCTTCTCGCCTTCCTTGAAGAAAGGCTCGGCGTCATGCACGATTTCCGCGTCCAGCGTGTCCAGTACCGCCTGACGCGGTTTCTTGCGATCATAAATGATGTCCGCATGGTCATCGACGCTGATCAGCAGGGGGTTGAGGTCCAGATCGTCAAGGTGCGCAGATCCGCGGCTGACCTGTGCCAGCATGTCGGCGCGACCGATCACCTCGTCGAGCGAACGCATTCCGAGGCTGGCCAGAACTTCGCGGACTTCCTGCGCGTAGAAGGTGATCAGGTTGACCACCTTGTCTGCCGTTCCCGTGAACTTTTTGCGCAGTTCCTCGTCCTGAACGCAGACCCCGACGGGGCAGGTGTTCGACTGGCACTGGCGGACCATGATACAGCCCATGGCGATCAGGGCCGCGGTACCGATGCCGTATTCCTCGGCCCCGAGCATCGCCGCCATTACGATGTCGCGCCCCGTGCGCAGTCCGCCGTCCGTGCGCAGCGTCACGCGGTCGCGCAGGTTGTTCATCGCCAGAACCTGGTGTGCCTCGGACAGGCCCATTTCCCACGGCAGACCGGCATATTTTATGGAGGTCGCGGGCGACGCGCCGGTGCCGCCGTTGTGGCCGGATATCAGGATCACATCGGCCTTGGCCTTGGCGACGCCCGCGGCAATCGTGCCGACGCCGGAACTGGCCACCAGCTTGACGGTGACCTTGGCGCGCGGGTTGATCTGTTTAAGGTCATAGATCAGCTGGGCCAGATCCTCGATCGAATAGATGTCGTGGTGCGGCGGAGGGCTGATCAGCGTCACGCCCGGCGTCGAATGGCGCAGACGCGCGATCAGTTCGGTCACCTTGATGCCCGGCAATTGCCCGCCTTCGCCCGGCTTCGCGCCTTGGGCCACCTTGATTTCCAATTCCTCGCAGTGGTTCAGGTATTCGGCGGTGACGCCGAACCGGCCCGAAGCCACCTGCTTGATCTTGGCCGACGGGTTGTCACCGTTGGGTTCCGGCGTGAAATGCGCCGGATCTTCGCCGCCCTCGCCGCTGTCGGATTTTGCACCGATGCGGTTCATCGCGACGTTCAGCGTCTTGTGCGCCTCCGGCGACAGCGCGCCGAGGCTCATGCCCGGCGTCACGAACCGCTTGCGGATCGAGGTAATGCTTTCCACCTCTTCCAGCGGCACTGGATTCGTCACCGGCTTGAAGTCCAGCAGATCGCGCAGATGGATCGGCGGATTGGCCTGCATCTTGGCGCTGTATTGTTTCCACAGGTCATAGGACGACCGGTCACAGGCCGCCTGCAGCATGTGCATGGTCTGCGCTTCCCAAGCGTGTTTCTCGCCGGAGCGCCGCGCCTTGTAGAAGCCGCCGATCGGCAGGATGTCCTGCCCGCCGAGCCAGCCCTTGGCGTGAACTTCTTCGACCTTGCGCTGGATGCCGTATAGCCCGATGCCGGAAATCCGGCTGGTCATGCCGGGGAAATATTCGGCGACGATGGCGCGCGACAGGCCCACCGCCTCGAAGTTCAGACCGCCGCGATAGCTGGAGATCACGGAAATCCCCATCTTCGACATGATCTTCAGCAGACCCTGGCTGATGGCTTCCTTGTAGCGACCGATGGCCTCGTCCAATGTCATGTCCAGCAGACCGCGCTCGATGCGGTCGGCGATGCTGTCCTGCGCCAGATAAGCGTTTACCGTTGTAGCTCCCGCGCCTATCAGCACCGCGAAATAATGCGGGTCGATACATTCGGCGGACCGCACGTTGAGCGAGCAGAAGGTCCGCAATCCGGCACGTGTCAGCCAACTGTGCACGGCACTTGTGGCCAGGATCATCGGAACCGGCGCGCGGTTCTCGTTCTGGTGCTCGTCGGTCAGCACGATCTGGCCGGAACCGGAGCGCACGGCGTCCTCGGCCTCGGCGCGGATGCGGCCAACGGCCTCGCGCAGGGATCCGGGTTTACCGCGCTCGAAGGTGCAATCAATGGTCGAGATAGTCTCTCCCAATTGTCCCATCAGCGTGTTGAACCGCGCGTTCGACACGAAAGGCGTGTTCAGCGCGACGATCTCGGTCTGCTCGTGGCTTTCGTCCAGCACGTTGCGCAGGTTGCCGAAACGGGTCTTCAGGCTCATGACGCGGAATTCGCGCAAACTATCGATCGGCGGGTTGGTGACCTGGCTGAAGTTCTGGCGGAAGTAGTGGCTCAACGGCCGGTACATGTCGGACAGCACGGCGGACGGCGTGTCATCGCCCATCGAGGCGATCATTTCCTTGGCGTCCTCGGCCATCGGGTGCAGGACGGTTTCCAGCTCCTCGATGCTATAGCCTGCCGCGATCTGGCGGCGGCGGAGTTCGTTGCCGCTAAAGATTGGCGCTTCCTTGTCGGTCTTGGTGATCTCGTCCACATGCACGATGGACGACGCCCATTCACCGAACGGCTGGCTGGAGGCCAGTTGGTCCTTGATTTCCTCGTCACGGAAAACGCGCTTTTCCTTCATGTCGACGCCGATCAGCTGACCGGGGCCGAGCGCACCCTTTTCCTTGACGCTCATCTCGTCGGTCGGAACCATTCCGGTTTCCGATCCCGCGATCAGCAGGTTGTCACCGGTGATGACATAACGCATCGGACGCAGGCCGTTGCGGTCCAGACCGGCGCAGACCCAGCGGCCGTCGGTCATCGCCAGTGCGGCAGGACCGTCCCACGGCTCCATGACAGAGTTGCAATAGGCGTACATATCGCGCCAGGGGTCTTTCATATCGGCGGAGTTCGGGCTTTCCGGCACCAGCATGGTCTTAGCCATCGGCGCGTTGCGGCCGGCGCGGACCAGCACCTCGAACACGGTGTCGAGCGCAGCACTGTCCGATGCGCCTGCCGGGATGATCGGCTTGATGTCCTCGGCGAACTCGCCGAAGTTTTTCGATGCCATCCGGATCTCGTGGCTTCGCATCCAGTTGACGTTGCCCTTCAGCGTGTTGATCTCGCCGTTATGGGCCAGCATGCGGAACGGCTGGGCCAGCCACCACTGCGGGAAGGTGTTGGTGGAATAACGCTGGTGGTAGATCGCGAAGGCACTCTCGAACCTGTCGTCCTGCAGATCGGGATAGAACACTGCGACCTGTTCGGCCAGCATCATGCCCTTGTAGATGATGGATCGGCAGGACAGCGAGCAAACATAGAAATCCTTGACCTGCGCCGCGGCGACCGCCTTTTCGATCCGACGGCGGATGACGTAGAGTTCGCGCTCGAACTGGTCCTCGTCGACGCCCTTGAGGTTCGAAATCAGGATCTGCTCGATCTCGGGCCGCGTGGCGTTCGCCTTGGCGCCCAGACAGGACACATCGACCGGCACGTGGCGCCAGCCATAGATGTAATATCCCATGCGCAGCACTTCGGTCTCGACGATCGTGCGGCATTTTTCCTGGGACCCGAAATCGGTGCGGGGCAGGAACACCTGACCGACGGCGATCATCTGGTCCATGTGCGGCTCGTGTCCGGTGCGGCGGATCTGGTCATAGAAGAAGCTGACCGGAATCTGGACATGGATACCGGCGCCGTCGCCGGTTTTGCCGTCGGCATCGACCGCACCGCGGTGCCAGACCGCTTTTAGGGCCTTGATGCCGTTTTCGACGACTTTGCGCGAAGGCTCGCCGTCGATGCTAACCACCAGTCCGACGCCGCAGGACGAATGCTCGTCGGCTTCGGAATACATGCCGTTATCGGCCAAATAGGCGCGCTTTGCTTCCTGTTCGGCTTTCCAGTTCGGACCGATTTCAGAGTCGAATTTTGTCATCTTTTTTCCCTCTTTCGGGGACAGCCGGTCAGGCCGCCGCATCATCATCTCTTGCCGGTTAAGTCCGGCCCGGTTCGACAAGGGTCAGCACCCCTGCCGTATTGAAAAATTGGTTAACATCTCGGTCATACGAAGTGTCATACGCACGGTGCACACCTATCATACGCAAATCATACACCGGTTTCGAGCCAGCGACTGGCCGCATCGCCTTCATTCGGCAGCCACCTTGGCGCTGGCATTCAGGTATTCCAGAATGCTGTCGGCCGCTTCGCGCCCGTCGCGGATCGCCCAGACAACCAGCGAGGCGCCTCGCACGATATCTCCGGCCGCATAGACGCCCGGCAGGCTGGTCGCCTTGGTGCGGAAATCGGCCTTGATCGTGCCCCAGCGGGTGACTTGCAACTCGGGCTCGTCCCAGAGGGTCGGCAGTTCTTCGGGCTCGAAGCCCAGCGCCTTGATCACCAGATCGGCATCGGCGATATAGTCGGCGCCGGGGATTTCCTCGGGGCTCTGACGACCGGAGGCATCCGGCGCGCCGAGGCGCATCTTGGACACGACCACTCCGGTTACCTCGCCCTCGCCGGTGAAGCCCTTGGGTGCCGCCAGCCAGACGAATTCCACGCCTTCCTCTTCCGCATTCGCGGTTTCGCGCTGTGATCCCGGCATGTTCTTGCGGTCGCGACGATAAAGGCATTTGACCGATTTTGCGCCCTGCCGGATGGCGGTACGGACACAATCCATGGCGGTGTCGCCTCCGCCGATCACGACGACATTCTTGCCCTCGGCGGACAGTTCTCCGCTTTCGATTTCGGGAACCGTGTCACCGAAGTTCAAACGGTTGGATGCGGTCAGATAGTCGATCGCCTTGACGATCCCCTTGTTGCCGGCACCCGGCCCACCCAGTTCGCGAGATTTGTAGACGCCTGTAGAAATCAAGATTGCGTTATGTTTCGACCTTAGTTCGGCAAAGCTGATATCCTTGCCGATATCACAGTTCAGCACGAATTTGACCCCGCCCTTTTCGAGCTGGTCATTGCGGCGCATGACAATTTCCTTTTCCAGCTTGAAGCCGGGAATACCGTAGGTAAGTAAACCGCCGGCGCGGTCGTAGCGGTCGTAAACCGTGACCTGAAAACCCTGACGGCGCAGCATGTCGGCCGCCGCCAAACCGCCCGGTCCGGCACCGATGATGCCGACGCTCTGGGTGCGCTCGACAGCAGGCGCCGGCGGTTTGACCCATCCCTTTTCCCAGGCGGTGTCGGTGATGTATTTTTCGACCGAACCGATTGT
>JAHEFH010000150.1 GCA_024640245.1 Paracoccaceae bacterium
CATCATGACGCGAACCATATCGACCTTCTTCTTTATTGGATTGCTGCCCAAGGCCCCAGGCACCTGGGGCAGTCTGGCGGCCCTTCCGGCTGCCTATCTGCTGCACTTGTACGGCGGGTTCACGCTATTGTTTGCAGCAACCGTTGCGCTTTTCTTCCTCGGCTGGTGGGCGACCTCCAGAGAGACGGCGGGCGCGGAAAACCATGACCCGGGCGAGATCGTCATCGACGAGGTTGTCGGCCAGTGGATCACCCTGTTTCCGATTTCCTTCGCTGTGAGTTGCTCTATTGTCGGCGGTCTCTGCATTCCCTTCGGGCTGGTGATCGTCGCCTTTGGCCTGTTCAGACTCTACGACATCAAAAAGCCATCGCTGGTCGGAACTGCGGACAGGATGAATACTTCGCTGGGCGTTATGCTCGATGATGTTGCCGCAGGCGCGATGGCGGCCACCGCACTGGTCGGCCTGATTACCCTGATCTCCTTCTTTCTGTGACGGACAATCGCCGTGCGCTGACCGAGGCCGTGTTTGCGCACTGCCGGGCGCGCGAATTGATGCTGGCTACCGCTGAAAGCTGCACAGGCGGGATGATCAGCGCCGCCCTCACGGATATAGCCGGATCTTCTCATATTTTCGACCGTGGCTTTGTCACCTACTCGAACGAGTCAAAGCAGGAAATGCTGGCCGTGAAAGCCGCCACTCTGGCAGAGTTCGGCGCTGTATCGGAACAGGTCGCTGCGGAAATGGCGCAGGGTGCCATTGACCATTCGCATGCAAATGTCGCGGTTGCCGTGACAGGCATCGCGGGACCGGGAGGATCAGAAAACAAACCCGAGGGCCGCGTCTGTTTCGGATTTGCCAGTGCCGGCCAAAGGCCTATTACCAAGACCATTGAATTCGGCGCGATCGGTCGCGACGCCGTGCGCCTGCGCACCACGGAAACCGCGCTTCGCCTGATTTTGGAAAATTAATCGGCCGAAAACCGCGATTTCGTCCTGCACAAAAAATGACCAAAACATTTCGGACCGCTTAATAATGGGTCAAATTATCAATTTTGCCCGAAATTTATACAACTCGAAACCACTCCGCCTTTGATTGTCAGGTTGGTTCTGCGCGAAACACTGCAGACAAAACCAATAAAGGGGAAAATCCGAAATGAATGGTGCAGATACCGCATGGATCATCGTCGCGACGGCGCTGGTCCTGTTTATGACGCTTCCAGGTCTGGCCTTGTTCTATGGCGGCCTGGTGCGCGCGCGAAATGTCCTGTCGGTCTTTATGCAGTGTTTCTCGATCGCCTGCCTTATGTCGGTTCTCTGGCTGGTCGCCGGCTATTCGATCGCCTTTGGCGACGGCAACGGCTTCTGGGGCGGATTGGGCAAGATGTTCCTATCCGGCGTGACTGCGGACAGCCTGTCCGGAACCCTGCCGGAAGTCCTGTTTTTCGCCTTTCAGATGACCTTTGCAATCATTACCCCTGCCCTGATTGTCGGCGCCTATGTAGAGCGGATCGGCTATGCCTTCCTGATGCTGTTCTCCGCCCTTTGGATGCTGATAGTCTACGCGCCGGTCACCCACTGGATCTGGGGCGGCGGCCTGCTGTCAGGCGGTGAAGGCGCCCTGTTCGCCGAACCGGTCAAGGATTTCGCAGGCGGCATCGTGGTACACGAAACCGCCGGCTTGGCCGCGCTGGTCGTTGCCTACTTCCTGGGCGCGCGTCGCAACAAGAATGTGCCGCCGCACAATCCGGGCTTCGTAATGATCGGTGCCTCGATGCTCTGGGTCGGCTGGTTCGGGTTCAACGGCGGATCGCAACTGGCCGCCGACGGCGGGGCCGCGATGGCGCTTACGGTGACCCATATTTCCGCCGCGACAGCCTCGCTGACATGGGCGCTTTGGGAAAAGATCAAACACGGACAGGCTTCCATGGTCGGCATGGTGACAGGCACGATCGCGGGTCTGGCCTCGATCACGCCCGCCTCAGGCTATGTAAGCCCCGTCGAAGCGCTGCTGATCGGTGCGATTGCCGGCGTGTTGTGTCAGGAGGCCTGCAAAGTGGTCAAGGGCTTTATGAAGATCGACGATACGCTGGACGTGTTCGCGGTTCACGGTGTCGGCGGCATCTTCGGGATCATCATGATTGCGGTGCTGGGCCACGGCTCATTCGCGGCACAGTTCGGCGGATTGCTGGTCGTGGGTGTCTATACGGTTGTCGTGACTGTCGTTCTGGTCAAGGCCACCGCACTGATCTTCCCGATCCGTGTTTCTGCCGAGGACGAAGTCAACGGCCTGGACCTGTCGTCGCATGGCGAGCGTGGCTACGACCTCGCATCCTGACGGGAAAACCATACACAGATTGCAGGGCCGCCCTTTCCGGGGCGGCCTTTTTCGTGCGACTAACCGTAGAGTTCATTTGCACGCGCCTCGAACGCCCGCACGATCCGCTGCATCGCCTCGTTGAAGACGACACCGATGATAGACTGCAATAACGGAGACTTGAACTCGAAATCGACGAAAAAATCCACGTCGCAGCCCCCGTCGGGCCGGTCGGTGAAATGCCAGTGATTGTTCAGGTATTTGAACGGTCCGTCCAGATAAGCGACGTCAACCCGGTGCCTTTCGGGTTTCAGGGTCACACGGCTGCCGAATTTTTCGCGGAAAACCTTGAAGGAAATCACCAGATCGGCGTCAATGACCTCTCCGACTTCGGTCTGCCTGCGCTTGCGGATACGGCAGGCCGCACACCATGGCAGGAACTGCGGATAAGACGAGACATCGGCCACCAGATCGTACATCTGTTGCGCGCTGTAAGGCAGGTTTCGTTTTTCGGCGTGCGTCGGCATAGAGCGCTGTTTACAGAACTCGGACAGATACGTCACGCATCACTGTGTCGCGGGGTGACAAATCTTTTTTGCGGGTTAGGATAAGCCGAAAAAGGGGAACGCCAATGGATCACAGCAACTACGAAATCGACCCGATGATTACCGCAAAATCCATCGCCGCGCGGGTGGAGGAACTGGCGCGTGAAATCTCGACCCATTTTACCGACACTGAAAAGCTTATCGTCGTCGGCCTGCTGCGCGGTTCCTTCGTTTTCATCGCCGATCTGGTGCGCGAACTCGAACTGCCTTGCGAGGTCGATTTTCTGGAGGCTTCGTCCTACGGCAACAGCACCGAGAGTTCGCGAGAGGTACGCATCCTCAAGGATCTGCGGGGCGAGATTGAGGGCCGCGATGTGCTGGTCGTCGAGGACATCGTCGACACCGGCCGCACACTCAAACACGTACTGCATCTGTTGCAGTCGCGAGATCCGAAACGGCTGGAAGTCTGCGCCCTGCTCGACAAGCCGTCACGGCGCGAGGTCGACGTCAAGGCCCGCTGGATCGGATTCGAGATACCGGACGAATTCGTTGTCGGTTACGGCATCGACTATGCTCAGCGGAATCGCAACCTCGACCACATCGGCAAGGTCCGCTTCAAGACATAGCCGGAGGAGCAGTCAACACCCCTTCGAACAGCGCAGCGTTGTCTGAAAGCTCTTCACACAGAAAATCGAAACAAGCGCGGATATGCGGCAGTTGCATCATGTCGCGATGGCAGGCGACCCATACCCGCGCACCCACATCCAACGGGCCGCTGTCGGCGCGTTCTAACCCGTCCATCCGGTCCCCGAGGACACAGGGCAGAACCGCGCGCCCCGCGCCTAACTGCACCAGCCTGCTGACCGCCTGAAAGGTATCCGCCTCTGCCGCGATGCTGTCTGCCGGTATCGTCGCCGATTGCCAGCGCCCGATGGCGGAGTTTTCCGATAGTCCGGACCTCAGAACCCAGCTTTCGGCCGACCCGTCCGGCGCAGGCCCATGGTAAACCGCGAACCGCAAGGCGCAGATGTTTCGCGACTCCAAACCTTCCGGTGCCAAATCAGACGCCCGCACGGCGATATCCGCCTCGGTGCGCTTCAGGTTCAGCGGGTCGTTGGTCGAAATAAGACCGACCTGCAAGTGTTCATAGATATTGCACAACCTTGCGACAACCTCAGGCAGAACGCGGTAACTGAAACTGTCCGTGGCGGTAATCCGGACCTTGCCGGAAATCGCACTCTCGTGACCCTGAAGGCGGCGTTCCAGATGCACCACCGCTTCGTCCAGATCACGCAGTGCGATCAGAATGCGGCCACTGTCGGGATTTAGCTTGTAGCCCTTGCCAGACTTGATGAAAATGCTTACGCCGTGGCGCTGCTCGAACGCGGCGATCCGGCGCAATACCGTCGCGTGGTTGACATTCAGCCGCTTGGATGCGCCATTGACCGACCCGGCCTCGCATACCGACAGGACAAACCTGTAATCATCCCAGTTCGTGTTGTGCATAATTGCACAAGGTAACGGGAAAAAACAAAGAATAGCAAGAATCCATTTCTTGGATATCCTATCTGTTATGCAATTTTGTAAAGGAGTGCCGAATGCTCACGAATTTTCTTAAAATCTCCGCCGCCGTCATGGTTCTTGCCTCGCCAGTTCTGGCGCAAGATGTTCCCGCTGCCATCAAGGCGCGCGAGGGGCTGATGCAGATCAACGCTTTGAACGCCGGGGTTCTCTTTGGCATGGCACAGGGAAAACGCGACTACGACGCGGATGCCGCCAAGGCCGCAGCAAGCAATATCGTTCTTCTGGCATCTATCAACCAGATGAACCTCTGGCCGGAGGGCACCGACGCAGAGGCGCTGCCGGGCCAGACCCGCGCCCTGCCCGCGATCTGGAAGGATTATCCCGACATCGAGGAAAAATCCAAGGCTTGGCTGGCTGCCGCACAGGCTGCGGAGGCTGCGGCCGGCAACGGACTGGAGGCTCTGCAAGCCGCAATTCCCGCCTTGGGCGCGAGTTGCAAGGGATGCCACGACGCCTATCGCGGACCTGGATCTTGATTATCTGATGTATGGTAAGGTGCATTTGGGCGGCCTTCGGGCCGCCCTTTTTTATGCGCCGGACAGTTGTTTCAGCCGCGCCTCGCGAAGCCGAGCGAAATCGTCGCCGGCGTGATAGCTCGACCGCGTCAGGGGCGTTGCTGAAACCATCAGGAATCCCTTGCCGTAGGCGGCTTTTTCATAGCTCGCGAATTCCTGCGGTGTGACGAACCGGTCCACAGCGTGGTGTTTCGGGGTTGGCTGCAAATACTGGCCGATGGTCAGGAAATCCACGTCAGCGGCGCGCATGTCGTCCATGACCTGAAGTACCGCTTGCCGGTCCTCGCCAAGACCGACCATCATGCCCGACTTGGTGAACATGGTCGGATCAAGCTCCTTCACCCGCTGCAACAAACGCAGCGAATGGAAATAGCGCGCACCGGGACGGACCTCGGGATAAAGACCGGGAACCGTTTCGAGATTGTGGTTGAATACATCCGGCTTCGCTTCGACCACTGCCTCCAACACACTGTCATCGCACTTTAAGAAGTCCGGCGTCAGAACCTCGATAGTTGTGTCCGGCGACTTGCGGCGGATGGCGCGGATGGTCTGCGCGAAATGCTCGGCTCCGCCATCGGCCAGATCGTCACGATCGACCGAGGTGACGACAACGTGTTTCAGCCCCAGCTTCTCGACCGCCTGTGCAACGCGTGCGGGTTCGAACAGGTCGAGGTTGCTCGGTTTTCCGGTCGCGATATTGCAGAAGGTGCAACCGCGCGTGCAGATCTCGCCCATGATCATCATGGTGGCATGACCTTGCGACCAGCATTCGCCGACATTCGGACAGCCGGCCTCTTCGCAAACCGTCACCAGCTTGTTCTCGCGCATGATGTCGCGGGTTTTCTTGTAGCCGGCGGAAACCGGCGCCTTGACCCTGATCCAGGCCGGTTTCTTGGGCTGGGCATTGTCGGGGCGGTGGGCCTTTTCGGGGTGCCGCTGTTGCGGGTCGCTCAGGTCACGGTCTGCCATGGTCAAACTTTCTTTTGTGGTGCGCCCTTATAACCTCATCAGGAACCGAGCGCCACCTGTCCCGCACGTCGAAATGCGTCCGCCAGCACGTCAAACCACGGCACTTCCTCTGTCAGGGAACGCCTTACCAGCCCGATAGTCCGATACGGCTCTTCCCCGTCGAATCGCAGGGTCTGCAAATCGGGCGCGGCACGGGTTTCCGTCGCTCTGGCGATTTCCGGCAGCAGCGTGAAGCCAAAGCCCTCGGCGGCCAGTTTGCACAGCGTTGTCAGGGAGGATGCGCGCAGGTCTACACGCGCCG
>JAHEFH010000033.1 GCA_024640245.1 Paracoccaceae bacterium
CCATACCGAGGTCCTGCGCGACGGTAACGACCTGGTCTGTTCCGCTTGGGACATCCTCTCCGGTGATGTGCGGTCGGGGCAGAATGTGCTGGTCTTCGACGATGCGGGCGACCACGCGGGGATGCAGGCCGCTGACATGATCTCGGCGACCGGGGCGCGGGTTGAAATCGTCACCCCCGACCGAAGTTTTGCGCCGGAGGTGATGGCGATGAACTTGGTTCCCTATATGCGTTCGCTACAACTGCGGGACACAACCTTTACCGTGACCTGGCGTTTGCTGTCGGTGAAGCGGGACGGTAACCAACTGCGGGCCACGCTCGGCAGTGATTACGGGAGCGTAACGCGCGAACGGACTGTCGATCAGGTCGTCGTCAACCACGGCACTCGCCCGTTGGACGACATCTACTTCGCTCTCAAGCCGCTGTCGTCAAATCTCGGAGAAGTCGACTACGACGCCCTGACGACGGGCGGCATCCAGTCGGTGCGATCCAATCCGGACAGCAAGTTCCGCCTGTACCGGATCGGCGACGCCGTCGCGGCTCGTAACACGCACGCGGCGGTCTACGACGCGCTGCGATTGGTGAAGGACATGTGAGCAAGTTAGCGAGGCTGTTCCCGATGGCGAACCAGAAAGCGCGCAGTAGAGATTTTTTTCGGGAGACGCCGGCAAGCTCTCGGCCCTGAATACTTTAAGCGCGTTCCTCTGGAGGATGACTTTCTCGGGGATGGCATCTGTACTGATTGATCCAGGTCAACGACATAGTCCCGATATTCTTGAAAACTAAGCGCCAATGTCCTTCAAAGTGAACAAGTTTCCAGAAGCAACAAAAGTGCCGCGCCGGTCGTGCCAGTGCCCGCATAAAGTCGATTGTCTATCGGGTGGCATGTCTATCCAGTTATCGGCTGATCAGGAAATGGAACCATCATGCGAAAATCGATTCAAGCATTTATTCTTCTGGTTGCCCTGACGCCGGCAACAGCGTTTGCGACACATCTTGACGAGGGATTGAGTGTCGCTCCGAAAGGAGGGTTGGTATTTGACTTGGCCGAAGAGAAAATACGGGCAATGCAAGGCAGTGCCGAAGCCCAGTATAATCTCGGTGTGATTTACCACGAGGGCAGAGGCACCCCGCAAGACTTCACCGAAGCGCTGAAATGGTATCGGATGGCCGCAGATCAGGGGAGCGCTGCAGCCCAGAATAATCTCGGGGCGATGTATGACATTGGCGAGGGTACGCAGCAGGATTTTACCGAAGCGGTACGCTGGTATCGAATGGCGGCCGTTCAAGGGAACGCCATCGCTCAGTACAATCTCGGTGCGATGTATGTCCGGGGGGACGGTGTGCCGCAGGATTTTGCCGAGGCATTGCGGTGGTACCGGTTGTCAGCCGATCATGGTAACGCCGACGCGCAAAACGACCTCGGAGCAATGTATGAAGACGGATTGGGGGTCTCGCAGGACCTTGCCGAAGCGGTGCGCTGGTATCGAGTGGCGGCGGATCAGGGAAGCGCCAATGCGCAGACTAATCTCGGACGTTTGTACGCAAACGGAGCGGGCGTCCCGCAGGATTTTACCGAAGCATTGCGCTGGTACCGGTTGGCGGCGGATCAGGGGCACGCCGACGCGCAAGCCAGCCTCGGAGTGATGTACTCAAATGGCGTGGGCGTCTCGCAGGACCTTGCCGAAGCGGTCCGCTGGTTCGGTATGGCGGCGGATCAGGGGAACGCCGACGCGCAAACCATCCTGGGACTTCTCTACGAAAACGGCGCGGGCGTCCCGCAGGATTTTACCGAGGCGGTCCGCTGGTTCCGGATGGCCGCGGATCAGGGGAGCGCCGTCGCGCAGACCAGCCTCGGACGTATGTACGCAAGCGGCAGGGGAATCGTGAAGGATGATGCCCAGGCGGTCCGCTGGTTCCGGATGGCCGCGGACCAAGGCTATGCCGAAGCGCAAACCTACCTTGGAATAATGTATGAAACAGGCAGAGGAATTCCCCAGGACCTTTCCGTGGCACTCAGTTGGTATGTATTGGCAGCAGATCAGGGCTATCCCAGAGCGCAACATAGACTCGGATTGATTTACGACTACGCGAAAGGTGTTCCCGAGGATGATGCCGAAGCAATTAAATGGTACAGCCTTGCCGCCGCCCAAGGATATTCGGCCAGCCTGAACAACCTTGCCTGGAACCTGTATCTGAAGGGTGAAAACGCCGCAGCGGAAGTCTTCATCGACCAAGCGCTACAGAAAGATCCTGAGAGTTCCGCGAAACTGGATACGAAAGCCCACATTCTGGCGGCGATGGGCGAAACCAGCGCAGCAATCATTGAATTCGAAAAAGCACTGAAATTCGGGAGCGTCGACTATGTCAAATCTGTTCAGCGGGCGCTAATAGAGCATGGCTACGACATAGGCTCCGCAGACGGTATTTTCGGTAAGAAATCCCGCGAGGCCCTGTCCGATTGCCTAACTTCAGGTTGTCGCCTTATGGATTGATGGAATGCCCATTTTTGCATGCAGCGCATATGCCGAAAATAATTTGCGGCATGGCGGTGACCAAAGTTCCGGCCTTCAGGCCGGTCACTTCACTGCCGAGAGCGTCGAGAAGGCCGCAGAATTCGTGCCCAAGCACAACAGGCAAGGGCGTGAAAGGATGCTCGCTATGCCAGACACCGATGTCGGACCCGCATATCCCGATATGGGCAACCCGGATGCGGACTTCGTCGGAACCGGGCATCCGCGAGGGAACTTCCCTGAGTTCCATTTCGCCGGGTGACTTCAAAAGTTGCTGTTTCATTCTATCTCGTTATTATCTCGGCGCCCTGATTTTCGTGAATGCCTTTTACGATGCATTGTACCTAGGACAACCTCTGTTCTGTCTTTAAGTCGAAGAGGTGGACGTTTTTGAGGATACTTTTGAGATAGATTTCGCTTCCTTCGAGGTCTGTTGGCGGTCAGTCGAAACTCGCAATCAGGGGGGTGTCATCGGCGCTCGTGTGGACGACCGTATACACTCCGAGTTTCTCGACCATTTCCAGTTTGCCATCGCGCATGGCGGGCAAGATGTAATCAACCTTATAGTCGGCGTTGAATTTCAGCGCCTGAAACCAGTTGGGCTTTCCCCAGATAGACGCTTCGTACATGCCGATCGTCATGACATCGAACTGGCCGCCCTTGGTCGAGATGGCGGTGGTGACGCGCGAGCGTAGCGTCGCATCGTCAAGGACAACCCGGTTCACCTTGATGTCCGGATTGACTGCCTCGAACTTCGGGGAAAGCTTCTGCATTTCGATCATGTGGCCGTTGTTCACAGTCGCGAACGTGATCTCCCCTGTTGCGACAGTGGTTCCGCAGGACAGGCCGATTGTCTAGCCGGGCGCGATATTCTTAGAAAAATTCATAATAATCCCATGATCAATCAAAGTCGGATGCACCAACCTTGCGATATGGTAGTGGCGTGATGGGCATTTCGGCCAATATAAAGCCGACAAAGAATGATGAAATGATGTTTTAAAAAACCGAAAAACCGAAAAAAGTCAGTAGTTATGTGCCAAAATATCCGCAAATCTGGTTGCCCCGGGGGCGGATTTGCACAAGCGAACTTAGAACTTACTTACGCTGTTCGCATGAACCCCAATGGTGCATTTCCCTAAAATCGGGACGGGGACCGGCCCGAATCAAGTCTAAAGATTCCCGCCGAGTATATCGGAATCAAAGGGCCATTTTTAGCCGGCGAAACTCTGACTGTAATAGTAGGTTCCGCAGGGGGCCCGATCGTCAATCGTGAACTCCGCTGCCGCTCCGATTCGATTGATCTGCGCGTTCAGGATGTTCTTGCGGTGGCTCGGAGAGTTCCACAAATTCCTGACCGCCGACTGCGCTAGACTGCCGTAGCTGTGAACCGAAATCGGTTTGCGGGTCTCGATATTGGTGAACCGGCAATTGGGCGCATCGTCAATCCGAAACGCGGCGGTTCCGAACAGCATCCGATACTCTGTCCCGACGTTTTCAGCGCGGACTCTTCTCACTTTTACATGCGCGGCCTTGAATCTGTCGGCGACGGAACGCATGCCGGAAACCGGCAGCGTATGGCTCAATATTTTCAGCCGTGCCATATTTTCGGCCTGTAATTGGGCGGCGAAAACCAGGCGGGTGTCATTGTCCAGAGCTTTCAGTCCACGCTGGCAGCGGTAGTAATTCGTTTGCTTGGTGATCGCATAGCTGAGAAGGGTCTGGTCGATATTCTCCGTCGGGATCGTCACTTGTTCCTCGGCCGTGAAGGTCGGAGGCGTGCAAGCTGTTGCCTGCGAAGAATTTGCTGCGGCGACCAGTGCCGACAGAAAAATGGCCGCCAGAAGCCTTTTGGCGCCAAGTGCCGGATGATGTCTCCTGAAACTGGCACCGCAAATTTGTTTCATTGTCCTCAGGCGATCGAAGTTCAACCGAAAGTCGCGCAAGAATGTCCTGTTCGGAACCGGGTCGCATTTGTCATCCATCGGGGTCTTCTTGCCAGTCGCAGTTAGTTGGGTTTCAATTGTCCGGATATGCCTCCGACTTGGAGTAAAATCCATTCGGGCGTACGGCCTAGACATCTTGTCTGTTGGAGCCCGGACAAACGGTTTAGCCGGACGTCTTCCCGTCACGACGGAACAGGCCCTATAGCGGTATTTTGAGAGAAAACGCGCGTGGCAAGACTACCACCGCGCGACGCGCCGGGATGTGCTAAGCCGGCGTACTTTGGTGGTCAACCCGAGGGGGCTTGAGGTGTCCTTTGGCCACCAAGCCCGCGACTCCGACCCAGGACGAATTTACGGCTGGACAGTCACGGTGGCGCCAGTCTTCGCGGATTCCTTGACTGCCTCGATGACCCGTTGATTTTTCAGGCCTTCTTCAGCAGAGACCAGCGGTCCTTCGTCGCCGCGTATGACGGCAGCGAACTGTCGCACCTGACGGACAAGCGGATCTTCGAAGTCGAATATCAATTTCGTGGCCGAGATCGGCTCCCACCAGCTTCGGTCGCCCGGATTTGACCAAACAGACAGGTTTGGCAGGGAAAGCGATCCGTGGGTGCCGCCGATAAGATAGCAGGCCTCGGTCGTGGCTGGATACATCGGGTTCTCGCGCGCTGTCAGTTCCCAACTCCACGGTGCGACAATCGTATCCGAGATGTTGATCGTACCGAGTGCGCCATTGGCAAAGATTAAAACCATTGCCGCTGTTTCTTCGACTTCGTTGCCGCGGACGGCGTTGGATTCGGTCGCATGTACGCGGACGATCTCGCCACATAGATGCCGCATCAGATCGATGTCGTGGCTGAGATTGAGGTAGACTGGGCCAGCACCTTTTTGGCGACGCCAATCGACGTTGAAGTAGTCGTCCGGCTTGTGAAACCAGGTTGTCCCCTGAATGGCCGTTATTCGCCCCAGATCGCCATTCTCGATGACCGATTTCGCGCGGGCGATCAGCGGATTGTGACGTCGGTGATGACCCGTCAACAACGCGACATTGGCGGCTTTGCCTGCTTCGACAATCTGCTCGGCGCTTTCCAGGTCCGTCGCCAGTGGTTTCTCGATCAAAGCGGGAATGCCGGCCTTTACGCATTCAAGAGTGGTGGCGAGATGAAGCTGGTTGGGCGTTGCCAGGATTACCCCGTCCGGCTTGTCGCTTTCGATTAATTCAGTCAGCGATCGGAAATGCCGGACGCTGTGCTGCTGCGCAACTTCTGCGCCGACGTCGCCGGGGTCGGCTATGCCCGCAAGTTCCACGCCTTTGGCCAGGCTGATTGCTTCCGCATGGCGACGCCCGATCAGTCCCGCTCCGGCTACTGCGATGCGGACCGTCATTTCTCCACCAGAGTGGCCATGCGTCGGAGGGCAAGTTCGTAGCCTTGCGTGCCGAAACCGGCGATCACGCCATCCGCGCGGAGGGAAACATAGGAATGGTGCCGGAAGGCCTCGCGCTTGTGCACGTTCGAAATGTGAACTTCCAGCACCGGCCCGTCGAAAGTGTTCAGAGCGTCTAGTATCGCAACCGATGTATGTGTGAAGGCCCCAGGGTTGATGATGATCCCGAATGAGGACTGCCGGGCCTCGTGAATCCAATCGATTATCTGGCCTTCGTAATTGGATTGTCGAAGGAGCGTATCCAGACCGAGTTCCTGACCGAGAGCGGCACATCGCGCCGCAATATCATCTAGGGTTTCATAACCGTAAATTTCCGGCTGCCGCTGTCCGAGCAGGTTCAGGTTCGGGCCGTTTAGGATGCTGACACGTTTAGTCATGGCGTGTTTCTTTCTGCCGGGAGATTTCAGTCTTTGCCGCTTCGACCCGTGCGGCCAGTATGGAGCCTGCGCGCTTGATATGGCTCCGAAGCATTGCTGTCGCAGCGTCGGCGTCGCGCGAAACGGCCGCATTCACGATTGATGTATAGGAGTCGTCATCGACTGGGCCGGGCGCCAAGCCAAATCCGAACTGGTGCTCATAGCGGGCATAGAGGTCGAAAATGGTGCGGCACAAATCGATGGTCATCGGCATGCGGCAGTTTGCTATCAGCGCGGCGTGCAGATCGGCTTGCGCTTCGATAAGGTGCGCCTGTCCGGTCGGTTCTGCCGCGTGCGAGATCGCACGTGTCAAGCGGTGCAATGATCCCATTACGGCGCTTTCCCAGTCCAGATTGGCCATACGGATGCTCTCGCGAAGGGCCTGTTCCTCCAGAATGACGCGCAGCGTGATCACTTCTTTGAGGTTTTCAACCGATACAGGTGCAACCTGATAACCGCGCTGGTCCTCCATCTCGACCAAACCGGTAGAGACAAGTCTCGAAATAGCCTCGCGCAGCGGCGAAAGTGACACGTGGTGAAATGCACGCAGCTGATCGAGGCTGACTTTCGCTCCCGGCTTCAATTCTCCACTGAGGATCGACTTACGCAGTATGGCCACCAGTTGGCTGGCCCTGGTCGACTTGATGCGGACTCCGCGGTCATCTGAGTTGATTCGTGAAAGGTTGATCAATTTTTGTCCGAAACCGATAGGATATTCTTGATATAATCGATTTTTAATAATAGCATCAGATAAAATACGCGCAAGTCAAGTTTTCTGCGCGTTCGTAACACGCACGCGGATTGGCCAAGGCTTCTGGCGTTGCAACTCATGAAAGCGAGGCTGTTTGTGCATATCGTGTCAGGTGAAATGACTGTCGGGGAGGGCGTCTACGAAGCGCTTCGCCATGATATAATTTTTGGCCAGCTTTCCCCTTCTGACAAGCTCAAACTCGACAACCTCAAATCCGCATACAACGCAAGCGTTGCGACCATCAGAGAAGCGCTCAACCGTCTCGTAACGGAAGGCTTCGTGGTGACCGAAGGTCAGCGCGGGTTTTTTGTCGCGCCGATTTCGGGGCCCGAACTGAGGGAAATCGCTGATCTGCGGATACTGCTGGAATGTCATGCCTTGAGGCTATCTTTCGAGGCGGGAGATACGGAATGGGAGGCCGAGATTATCGCGGCGCATCACAAGTTGTCGCGAATGGAGCAGCGGATGCAGTCGGGAGACCATTCAGAGAAGGAGACCTGGAAGCGCTACGACTGGGGATTCCACCAGGCGCTGATCAGCGCCTGCGGTTCCCGCGAGTTGCTGACCTTGCACGGCACGATCTTCGACAAATACCTGCGCTACCAAATGCGGACGCTGACTTTTCGCGGCGAAGCCGCTGCCGCCGAACACAGGGCGCTTCTCAATTACGCAATGGAGCGTGATATCGAAAACGCCCAGGCTGTCCTGCGGGTCCATATCGAAGGCGGTGTCGAACACAGTCTGGCGCAAGAAAACCTTTAGGCTACTGGAAGAAAGTCGAATCGGCGGAAGCTTCAGGTATATTGACAAAATAATCGATTATTTACAAAGTATCATATCATAACGGTTAACTACTATATTTTTTCAAATAACGGTTGATATTATCGTGGATTCGTGCGCAGTATTTCTCAGCTCCGTCATCTACGGGGTACCAAGCATCGACAGGGAGGAAACCAAAGATGACTTTGAAATTCGCACGTCGGTCCGTGCTGACAACCGCTGCCGCAGTTGTTTTTGCCGGATCAATGACAACAGTGGCGCTGGCACAGGACAAGATCCAGCTGCGCCTCTCCGCACCAAGTTCCGAAACCGATCAGCGCGCGGTTGCCCTGATTGAAAAGTTCGGACCAGCAGTGTCCGACTTTGCCAGCTTCGAGCCCAGCTGGAACGCGACGCTTTTTGCCCAGGGCACCGAACTGGAAGCAATTGCGCGCGGCAATCTGGAAATGTCGATCACTTCAGCCCAGGAACTCGCGGTATTTTTTCCGGAGTTTTCAATCTTCACCGCCGGCTACGTCCATCAGGATGCGGCACATCAGGTTGCTGTCTTCAACGACGCTCTGATGGACCCGTTCAAGAAGAAGGTCGAAGACGAACTGGGAGTAAAACTTCTTTCGGTGATGTATCTGGGCCGTCGTCAGGTGAACCTGCGCCAGAGCAAGGCTGACCTGACTGTGATGACTCCAGCCGATCTGGCGGGTGTGAACCTGCGGATGCCCGGCACGGACGCCTGGCAGTTCTTGGGCAAGGCGCTGGGCGCAAGCCCGACCCCGATGGCCTTCACCGAGGTTTATACAGCTTTGCAGACAGGCGCTGTGGACGGTCAGGACAACCCGCTGCCAACAGTTGTAGATGCCAAGTTCTATGAAGTTACCAAGCAAATCGTTCTGACATCGCATCTGGTTGACCTGAACTACATCGCCATCTCCAAAAAGGTGTTCGACGCAATGACGCCGGAACAGCAGGCCGCCGTTCAGGCTGCTGCTGACGACGCGGCCGAATTCGGACGTCAGAACCAGTTGAAGAAAGAGGCCGACCTCGTTTCCTTCCTCGAAGAAAAAGGACTGGACGTGTACGAGCCGGACCTTGCGGCATTCCGCAATCAGGTGCAGAGCATGTATCTCGAAAGCGAATTCGCAGCGAGCTGGCCTGAAGGTGTTCTCGAGAAGATCAACGCTCTCGGCAACTAATTCACGGCATAGTCGTTAACTGAACTGCGGGGGAATTGTTTTGACCTTTATATCCAAATGGTTCACCCGCGGCACTGAATTCATCGCCGCCGCAATGCTGGCGGCGATGTTCAGCACTTTCGTCCTGCAAATCTTTTCCCGCTACGTTCTGTTAGAACCGTTCGGCTGGACTCTGGAATTGTGCCTGACACTCTGGGTCTGGATCGTGTTCTGGGGTAACGCCTTCATCGTTCGCGAACGCGATCATGTCAGCTTTGACATTCTCTATCTTGCACTGCCCCGAAAAGCCCGCCAGACAGTCGCCCTGATTTCGGCGGCAGCTATTGTCATTGCTATGGCATGGTCATTCCTGCCGACTTGGGATTACATCGATTTTCTGAAAATCAAGAAAAGCGCAACGCTGAAAATTCCGATGCGTACAATTTTCGCGATTTATGGAATTTTCATGATCGCCGTTGTGCTGCGTTACTCTTGGCGATTTGTTCGAATTCTACGTGATGGTCCGCCGGATGAGGCTCACGCCGTCCATGTGGGAGAAGAAGGATGAGCCTCGAACTGGCGCTCTGCCTCGTCACGCTTTTTACGTTCGCAGGAATTGGCATGCCAATCGGCTATGCGATCATACTCGGAGCGCTCGTCTATCTTGGAATTGCGGGACACGATCTAGCGCTGGTCGGTGAACAAATTCTCCAGGGCCTCTTCAACAGTTTCGTTCTTCTGGCAGTGCCCCTCTTCATCGTCGCAGCCAACATTATGAACGCGGGAACGATTTCCGATCGGTTGCTGCAATTCTGTATTGCCGCGGTAGGGCGTTTCCGCGGCGGTCTGGGGCACGTGAACATCGTGGCGTCCCTGATTTTTTCGGGAATGTCCGGGTCGGCCGTCGCAGATGCCGCCGGAATCGGCAAGATCATCATCGAGATGATGACGAACGAAGGGCGCTACAGCCGGGGCTATGCCGCAGCCATTACTGCAGCATCCGCCACCATTGGTCCGGTGATCCCGCCGTCGATCCCCATGGTTCTGTTCGCGCTCGTCTCCAACACTTCGATCGGTTACCTGTTTCTGGGTGGCATTCTGCCAGGTCTGGTCATGGGTGCGATCCTGATGGCAATGAACAGCTATCTTTCGGCCAAACGCGGTTTCGCGCTGGAAGAGCCGGTGCCACTACGCCAACTGCCGCGCCACGCAGTGAATGCGTTTCCCGCGCTGTTGATGCCGGCAATCCTGCTCTACGGAATCTATGGCGGTGTCACGACGCCGACCGAAGCCGCGGCCGTTGCTGCTGCCTATGCGCTGGTTCTGGCGGCACTCTTCTATCGGGCGCTGTCAGTCCGCGCGCTGTACGAAATACTTGTCGAAAGCGCCCGATCATCCGCTGCGGTAGGGCTGGTCATCGGTGGCGCGCTAATCCTGAATTACGTCGTCGCCTCGGAAAATATTCCCGGAATGGTGGCGCAGTCGCTGGTGGGCCTTGATGTCCATCCGCTGGTTTTCCTTCTTGGCGTCAACCTTCTGCTGTTGCTGCTCGGATGCGTGCTTGATGCCACCACTATCATTCTGGTGATCCTGCCGCTGTTCATTCCGACATGCCGCGAACTCGGCATCGATCTTATCCACTTCGGCGTTGTCGCCGTGATCAACTGCATGATCGGCTTGATCACGCCGCCCTACGGCATCCTGCTGTTCGTGATAAACGCGGTGACAGGAATTCCCTTGCGCGAGATTATCAGCGAAATCTGGGCGTTCCTCGCAGTGCTCGTTGTCGCCTTGCTGCTTCTGATCCTGGTCCCCGACATTGTCCTGTTCCTGCCCCGAATGTTTGGATATGGCGAATGACCCTGATTAAACTCGGGCTGATCGGCGATAATATCGCCGCTTCGCGCGCGCCCGATCTGCACCGTATTTGCGGGCAACTCGCAGGGTTGGACGTGTCCTACGAGCGCATGATCCCGAAGCAGCTCGGCCTGAGCTTCGATGAGGTTTTCGACCTGGCGCAGTCCAGAGGTTTCGAAGGTATTAACGTTACCCTGCCGTATAAGGAAAAGGTTCTAAACCGGTTGCGGCATCTCGACGGTATCACGGCGCAGATCGGAGCGGTTAACACGGTGCGCTTTGGTCCGGAGGGGCCAAAGGGCTTCAACACCGACTATTCCGGCTTTGTTACAGCCTATCGAGTCGCGTTTGGCGCGAACCTGCCCGGACGCTCCTTGCTGATCGGCGCCGGCGGAGTCGGCAAGGCCATTGCCTTCGGGTTGGTGGCATTGAAAGCGACCGAGATCATCGTTGTAGACACGAACGCGGCGACCGCAACGGCGTTGGCGGCGACAATCTCGAAAGCAGGTAAAGGCAAGACGACCGCGCGCACCGGAAGCATGGCCGATCTTTCGACGTCGAACGGCGTGATCAACTGCACTCCTCTCGGGATGCACGGCTATCCCGGCACACCGGTCCCCGATGGCGCCTTTCCCGGGAACAGTTGGGCGTTCGATGCGGTGTACACGCCTATGGACACCCCCTTTCGGGCGCAGGCGGAAGCAGCCGGTGCCGAGTTCTTGTCCGGATACGAACTGTTCCTGCACCAAGGCATTCACGCCTTTGAAATTTTCACCGGCAGACGCGTCGAAGATCTGGCGACGCTCAGAACCATGCTGGCCGCGGGAGTGTCCTGAGGCGCGGTATGAATGCCGATCTCTGGATTTCGGGCAGCTTCAACTCTTCCGGCTGTTTCCAGGTTTTCAAAGCCCTTCAAGGCTGACATCACCGTGTCGCAATCAGGCTATTGTCTGTGAGCTGACAGCACAGTAACATGTCACTGACATTTGATACGAAAGATACCCCATGGCCGAGGTCATTCAACAACCCAAAGCAAAGTCGTCTTCTGATGCCGTGACAACCGGCCATCGTGCCCATCTGTTCGGCATTTCCGCGGCTCTTGTGACGCCCTTTGGAGCTGACGGATCAATCGATTTGAAGCGGGCAGGCGCACATGCGACACGTGTGTTCGGTATGGGCGCGGATGGGATCACCCTTTTCGGTACAACCGGCGAAGGCGCTTCGATCGGCTTGGCAGAGCGTACCGCGATGCTGGGTGGCATTCTTGCCGTGGGGATTCCCGCGGAGAAGATCACGGCGTGCGTCGTGGCCTGTGCCATGGAGCAGGCACTCCAGCAGGCGCGCGACTGTATTTCGTTGGGTGTGAAGCGGTTGCTGCTCTCGGCGCCGTTCTATTTCAAAGGCGTCAGCGACGAAGCGCTTTTTGCCTGGTTTGCCCAGTTCATCGATACGCTCGACCGGCCTGACGTCCAGATTATCCTTTACCACATCCCGCAAGTGACTGGCGTGGGACTCTCGGTGCCATTGATCCGCAGGTTGAAAGACCGGTTCGAAAAAGAGGTTTTTGGCGTCAAGGACAGCTCCGGCGATTGGTCCAATGTGCAGGAGTTGCTGAAGAGCGATGACTTGGCGATCCTCATAGGCGATGAGCGACTTCTGGCACGAGCAGCGGCTCTGGGCGGTGCGGGTGCGATCAGCGGCATGGCGAACCTCGTCCCGGCGCGACTGTCCCATATCATTCGCACCGGCGAAGCCGACGCCGGGTTGACCACGCTGGTTGACGAGGTGGTATCACATCCGGTCACGCCTCTGGTGAAAGCCATGGTTGGCGCGCAGAACCGGGAATCCGGTTGGAACCGTGTCCGAACGCCACTCTCACCTGCCGATGCGGCGTTGGCATCGGCGCTGGCGGGACCTTTGTCCGCCGCATAGGATGGCGGGGTGGACCATAATTCGTTCCTACAGGAGGGACTATGACGTTGTTACGCCAAAAGGCATATGATCGTTTCACCTCACATCTGCTGGCAAGGGATATCACGCCGGGCCAGATCGTATCCCAACGCGAATTGGTCAATCTGACCGGCATGCCCCTTGGCGCGATCCGGGAAATGATCCCGCGCCTCGAAGCGGACGGCCTGGTGCGCACGGTTCCGAACCGGGGGTTGCTGGTTGCGCAGGTGGATATCGAACTCGTTCACAATGCCTTCCAACTGCGGCTGATCCTGGAGCGCGAAGCAGTCTCGCATTTCGCAACGACCGCCAGAACCGAAGACATTGAACGTATGAGGGCCGAATTCAGCACAGTGCGTGACGAGGCATTGAAAGACGTTACCCCCGAGCTTTTGAGCCGCGCGCAACAGATGGATTGGGCCATGCATGACACGATGATCGACAGTCTGCACAACGAACTTGTCTCGAATATCTACCGTGTGAACCAGATCAAGATCCGGCTTATCCGGCAAGAAGACACACGGCTGCTGCCCGAGTTGATGGTCTCGGTCATGAACGAGCATTTGGCGATTCTGGATGCTCTCGGGGCAAGGAACGCAGACGCGGCGGTGCGCGCAATGAGCGACCATATCGACAGCGCCAAGCGCCGCGCGCTTCAGCTCTGAGACGGACCGGTCGGAACAGGGGGCGATATGAAGTATTACATCGGCATAGATGTCGGCACAGGCTCTGCCCGCGCAGGAGTTTTTGACGCGACCGGAACAAAGGTTGCCGCCGCCTCTCAGAATATCGAAACTCACTACCCGCAGGCAGGCTGGGCCGAACAGAGCGCCGACGTTATCTGGACCGCCGTTGCCGCAAGCGTGAAACAGGCAATGCGCCTGGCAAGAGTGACGAAAGACAGCGTCGGGGGCCTGGGATTCGACGCAACCTGTTCGCTTGTCGTTACCGACGCGGAAGGACAGGGCGTCAGTATTAACACTAAGGGCCGCCCTGACCTTGATGTGATCCTCTGGATGGATCACCGTGCTCTGGCCGATGCCGCCGAAATCAACCGGATCGCCGAAGGTGCCGAAGTGCTGTCCCACCTCGGCGGACGGATTTCACCGGAAATGGAGTTGCCCAAGCTGCGATGGCTCAAACGCGAGATGCCGGAGCAATGGGCGAAGGCCTCCCGGTTCTGGGACTTGCCAGACTGGCTGGTTCACCGTGCTACGGGCACACAGACCCGATCACTCTGCTCGCCGGTCTGCAAATGGACCTATCTGGCCCATCGCGGTAGTGGCGGCGAAGGTTGGGATGACGGGTTTCTGGACCGGATCGGCTTGTCGGAACTTGCACAGGATGACCACGCGGCGATCGGAAACAGCTTCGCGCCTGCAGGTGCCGTCGCAGGCAAGTTGAACGTTCGAGCCGCGAAAGAATTGGGTCTTGCGGTCGGCACGCCGGTTTCGGCGGGTATAATCGACGCCTATGCAGGGGCGCTCGGCACACTGGGCGTGGCGCTCGGCAATGACGAGATCACGGACAGGCTGGCCGTTATAGCGGGCACATCTACCTGCCATATCAACGTCACCAAAGACCCCGTCTTCGCGCCGGGTGTCTGGGGGCCGTACCAGTCGGTTCTTCTGCCTGACCTCTGGGCAAACGAGGGCGGCCAGTCCGCGGCCGGTGCGCTGATCGACTGCGTTTTGGCGCGCCATGGCGCGACTGCCGAACTTAGTGCACAGGCCAAGAGCCAAGTCGCCAGCATCCACGCGCTCTTGGAGGATCGATTGACGGCCATGGCAGGCACCAATGGTGAGACGGCGACGTTGACCTCGGGCCGTCATTTGCAACCGGATTTTCACGGCAACCGCTCGCCACTGGCCGAGCCTTGGCGGCAGGGTGCCATCTCTGGCCTGACGCTGGAGACAGGGGTGGACGATCTGGCCTTGGATTACCTGGCGGCCATTCAGGCGCTCGCCTATGGAACCCGCCACATTCTCGAAGTTCTGGAACGGCAAGGCGTGACGATCCGGGCACTCGTCTTTTCGGGCGGACTTGCCAAAAACCGGCTTTTCCTGCGGGAAAACGCGGATGCGACCGGTCTGCGAGTGGTCGTGCCTGCGCAGGATGAACCGGTTTTGCTGGGATGTGCAATCATGGGTGCGGTTGCCTCTGGCGATCAGAAGGATGTGGCCGGCGCGATGTCGTCGATGTCGGGGTCAGGCAAGACGATTGAACCTCGTGGAGGAAAAATAGCTGCTTATCACGACAGGAAATACCGGGTCTTCCGGCGCATGCAGGACGATTTCGCGGCCTATGCCGAATTGATGCAATCCGAAAAGGCCTGACAACAATATCACGGGCCCGGAAGTGGCCCCCGACAAAGCGGGTTATAAAATGAACCAGATCATGCTCGTCGCAAGTGGCGACCTCCGCGAAAGTGCCAACGTTCAGTGCTGGCCCGCCCAGCGCGCGATGGAAGAAAAACTAACGCAGGTGCTCTTGGGAATGGGTCATACACTCACCCGCGCGCATCCCGTGAAACCCGAAGGCCACGGCTTTATCGCCAGCCAGCGCGAGGGCATGGACATATTTGCGCAAATCGACCCGGAAGCACCTGTTCTCGTTGCCGAAGCGGTCTGGCAGTATTCGCATCATGTGCTGGCGGGGCTTGTTGCCCATCGCGGCCCGATCCTGACGGTGGCCAACTGGGCCGGTGAGTGGCCGGGCCTTGTGGGAATGTTGAACCTGAACGGCTCGCTGATCAAGGCCGGCGTTGAGTTCGCGACGCTCTGGTCGGAAACCTTCGACGACAGTTTCTTTCGCGACGGCCTGAAAGAGTGGCTGCAGACCGGCCAGGTTACGCACGACGTCAGCCACGTCCGGCCCTTCGATCCGTCCTCTGTTCCCGGTGCCGACGCCCGGATCGCGGGCGATATCGCCAAAGCGATCCGCCGCGACAAGCTCATCCTTGGGGTTTTCGACGAGGGTTGCATGGGAATGTACAACGCCATCATACCGGACGAGTTGCTCATGCCGCTTGGCATCTACAAAGAGCGCCTGTCACAATCGGCGCTCTATCATGCCACCCATGAAGTGCCGGTCGAAGAAGGCCGCGCTGCCTATCAATGGATGCTGGACAGAGGCATGACCTTTTACCTTGGAGCCGATCCCGCGACCGAGCTGACTGAGGAGCAGGTGATCGACCAGTGCAGGATGTATGTTGCTGCCGTCCGCATGGCCGATGCGTTTGGCTGCGAGGCGATCGGAATCCAGTATCAGCAGGGCCTGAAAGACCTGCTCCCAGCCTCCGACCTTGTCGAAGGGATGCTCAACAACGATGATCGCCCGCCTGTCATGCGCGCTGACGGGACCGAAATTCGAGCAGGCAAAGCCATTGTCCATTTCAACGAAGTGGACGAATGTGCGGCGCTCGACGGCGTGCTGACGAACCGCTTGCACCGTGCTTTGGGGCAGCCGGTCGAGAACACCCTGCACGATCTGCGATGGGGAGGTCCCGACCTGTCGGGCAGCCGCGATGATTTTGTCTGGGTCTTCGAGATTTCCGGAGCCACTCCGCCAGCCCACCACGTCGGGGGTTGGGCAGGGTCCGAAAGCCTGCGCCAGCCACCGATGTATTTTCCTTTCGGGGGCGGATCTCTCAAGGGAATTGCCCGCCCGGGCGAGATCGTCTGGAGCCGCGTATTCGTCGAGAATGGCGCGCTAAATATGGATATCGGGCGCGGGGAGGCGGTATCCCTCCCTGACGAAGAAACCGAGCGCCGCTCGCAGGCGACAACTCCGCAATGGCCGATCATGCATGCGGTTCTGACAGGCGTCAGCCGCGACCAGATGATGGCGCGTCACCGGTCGAACCACATTCAGGTGGTTTATGCGAACTCGGCCGCTGAAGCCGACCGCGCGATGCGGGCCAAGGCGGCACTGGCCGCCGAGTTGGGAATTATCGTAAACTTGTGTGGAGTGCCGGCCTGAGCGTGGCCGGCAATTTTCGATAGGTGCAGTCTGGCAGGGTCCGCGACCACTGGCACCTTCAACCGGTTTTCATCCGGTTTTCACCAAACTTGAACAAGAGGGTAATCATGCCGGCCAGTATAAGATACAAAACTGCGGAATAGGCATAGACCTCCAGATTGTAGCTGCGTGAAAATACCGTGCGGGTCTGTCCCATGAGGTCGAGCACCGTGATCGTGGAAACCAGAGCGCTGCCCTTCATCAAGAGTACGACTTCATTTCCATAAGCAGGCCACGCAATCTTGAAAGCTTGCGGCAACATGATGTGGAACATGGATTGGAACCAACTCATGCCTGTCGCCACAGCAGCTTCCATCTGGCCTTTCGGGATATTGACCAAGCCGCCACGCAGAATCTCGGACACATAGGCGCCGGTGTTCAGGGTCAAAACGATCAGGCCGATCGTCCAGCCTTCTTTGAAAAGGGGCCAAAGAAAGCCGAGGTTCTCGGCCCCCAGGCTACCAAGTCCGAAATACATGATCCATAATTGCACAAGCAGTGGCGTACCGCGGAATACATAAGAATAGACAAATGCCGCCTTGTTCAGGAACATGTTGGAGGACAACCGCGCGAACGCGACAGATATGGCAATGACAAGTCCCAATGCGCACGAAAGAACCAGAAGTTCGACCGTGACAAAAAAACCGTCGATGAATCTGGGGCAAAATTGTCCAAAGGAGTCGGGCGTAACAGGCGTAAGCGCCGCACAAGCTGCATCGGAAACTGCATATTTCGCATCCTGATAAACACTCATGAGCTTGCCATTCCCTTCTGGGCAGACTTTTCAGCCTTATCCCGCAAGATGTCCGATAGCGCTGTCATGGCGAGGTAGATCAAACCTGCAGTGATAAAGAATAGCAGGGGGTTTGTCGTGGCTTCGCCCGCCACCTTGGCAACCCGCAACAGTTCATCCAATGCGATCACTGCAGCAAGGGAAGTATCTTTCAGCATCACCATCCAGAGATTTCCCAGTCCCGGGATCGCGAACCTCCAGAGCTGCGGCATGCGGATATGCAGAAACCCTTGCATCTTGGTCATTCCGACAGCTTCCGCGGCTTCCATTTGACCGACCGGCACAGACAGGTAGGCGCCCCTGAAGACTTCGCAACTGTAAGCCGCGAAGATCAGCGAGAGGCCCGCTACGGCGGCCGCGAATTTGGGCACTGCGACGGTGGCCTCAAACCCCATTGCCGCCAGCGAGGAATTGATAAGCTGTTCGGATCCGAAAAAGACGAGCAGCAGGATCAGGAATTCGGGCACGCCGCGTACGAACAGAGTGTAGGCTTCTGCGGTCCAGCGCAAGATTTTGAAGCTGGACAGTTTGGTGATTGCCAGCAGCAATCCCAAAGAAAATCCTAAAGCGACGGAACAGAGTGCCAGCTGAACCGTAATGACCACACCCTTCAACAGGTCGTCGCCCCAGCCTGTATCCCCGAAAGAGAGAAGTTCGAACACTTATTCAGCCCCTATAGGAAAAGGGGGAGCGTTGGCTCCCCCTTTTTGATTAGAAAATATCCACACCGAAGTACTTTTCGGAAATCGCGAGGTATGTTCCGTTCTCGCGAATGGCGGCCAGAGCTTTGTCAAATGCCGCTTTCAGGTCATCTTCGCCCTTGCGCAATCCGATGCCGATTTTGTCATTGATATCGATTTTATCGCCAACGATTCCGAAACCTTGGTTTGCTTTCAGCCAGTCAACGGCTGGCAGGTAGTCGGATACCAATGCATCGATGCGGCCGGATTCCAGATCGGAATAAGCGGCTGATTGCGTGTCGTAGAGCTTGACGTCGCCACGCGAGCCGGCATTTTCCTCTGCCCATTCGGACGCAACTGTCGAACGCTGGGCTCCGATGGATTTTGACGTGACATCATCCATTGTGAAGCCGGAATCATTCTTGGCGACCAGAGCGATGTAGTTCGAATAGTAAGGGCTTGTGAAGTCGATAGACTTCTGACGCTCCTCGGTGATGGACATCGAAGCAACGATCGCATCGTATTTGTTGTTGACCAGAGCCGGAATGATGCCATCCCAATCCTGCGCTACGATAACACATGTCCGCTTCATTTCGGCACATAGTGCATTCGCAATGTCAACGTCGAAGCCGACTATTTCACCAGCAGCATTTTTCTCGTTGAACGGCGGGTATGCAGCTTCCGTTGCGATGCGCAGGTCTTGGGCGTAAGCCATCCCTGAAATGGTGACGGCAACAGCTGTCGCCAACGCGCTAATCTTAAGTTTCATCTTTTACTCCAGGTTAAAGTTGTTCTGTCAAAGAACCTTGCTCAGGAACTTTTGACAGTTTTCAGTTTGCGGGGACTTGAACAACTGAGAAGGATGTCCCTGTTCCCCAATTCTTCCTTGGTCCAGAAAGACCACGTGGTTGGAAACTTCTCTCGCAAAACCCATTTCATGGGTCACCACAATCATGGTGCGGCCTTCATCGGCCAGATCACGCATGACCTGCAAAACCTCGCCCACCATTTCCGGATCCAGTGCGGAAGTGGGTTCGTCAAACAGCATGACCTTAGGGTCGAGTGCCAGTGTGCGCGCTATGGCTACGCGTTGTTGTTGCCCGCCTGACAGTTGGCTCGGGTACATATCGCGTTTTTCAGAGATACCGACGCGTTCCAGCAATCGTTCGGCATTCGCGCGCGCTTCGTCTTTCGATTTCTTGAGAACCCGCACCGGGGCTTCCATGATGTTCTGGATGACGGTCAGATGGCTCCACAGATTGAAGCTCTGAAAGACCATGCCCAAGCTCGTCCGAATGGCGCGCAGTTCTTTTTCCGATGTTATCTTGCGGACGCCATTCTTTGGCTCGGACAGCGGCAGTCTTTTGCCCGATATATATATCTCGCCCGCTGTCGGTATTTCCAAAAGGTTCATGCACCTGAGGATCGTGGATTTTCCCGAACCGGATGCCCCGATAAGTGAAATGACGTCATGCTCTTTTGCCGTCAGAGAGACGCCTTTGATGACTTCGATCGGGCCGTAGGACTTATATAAATCCTCAACCCTTATTATTGCGTCCTCTGGCATTATGGAAAAGATCTCCCGCGGTTTTTCCTGTTCTTTGTAGGAAATTCTAGCAGTTCTATTAATTTCCTGTTGGTTTGGCAAGTAAGCCTCTCGCCGACAATTCTTTCCGGATCATGATAAGGGTTCTGATCGATTACGCCGTATCTCAAAGGTTGGTGGAAAAGAAACGATTAACCGATGTTGGAACGCCTCAGTCCGGCAGGGCAACCGGACCGCATTCATTGTAGCGATCGCCGGGACCGGGATTGTCCGCGGCGCAGGTGCCACCAAGGTGATTCATCACGCCCCAGACCGCATTGAGGCCGGTCTGGACCGCGCCCTCGACCCATGCAGGGGTCCAACTGATTCCGTCACCCGCAAGGAATATCCCTCTCTGTTCAGGGCCGAGGTCTTTTTGCATGAAATGGCCATACATACGATGGTTGTATCGGTAGTGGCCCGGCAGCGCGCCCTTGAACGCACCGAGGAAGTTCGGATCATCCTCCCAGCTCACGGTGATCGGCTCGCCGATGATATGGCGTGCAATGTCGACCTTGGGGTAGATCTTCGACAGCGTCGAAAGGGCCAGCTCCACACGCTTGCCGATCGGCAGCGGCAGCATCTTGAGCGCATCGGTCATCCAGGAGTAGGTGAGGCAGATAACCGAGGGCTTGTCAGGCCCGTTGTCGAAGAAATAGGTGCCGCGGGTTAGCCGGTCCGTAAGTGTCATCGACATGACATCGCGACCCGTTTCGGGGTCCTTGTCCTTCCAGAAAGCGCGGTCCACCATCACGAAAGTCTTGGACGACTGCATGTAGCGCGTACGGTCCAGCGCCATCCACAGCTTCTGGTCGAAAATCCGCTCCTCGGTTTCGATGCCCGTTGTCAGGAGGTGGGTGTGGCATGTGGCGATGACCGCCTCGTATTTCTCCTTGCATCCCCATTGATCGACGATCTCCAGACGGCCATCGTCGAGCCGCGATATTCTGACCGCGCCCGGTCGTGGCGCTCCGCTGTTGAGGCCGGACAATGTTGTGCCTTTCGGCCAATGGATAATTTTCTCCGGCGCATGCCGCCAGAGCTTTACCGGAACCTGCTGGACCCCGCCCACCATGTAGCGCTGGTTCTCGTCGAATTCGCAGACGTTGACGCGCAGGATTTCGAGCATCGAGTTTGAAAAATCCGAGTCCCATCCCCCGGTTCCGAAACCTACCTGTCCGAACACTTCCCGATGCCGGAATGTCAATTTCCTGAAAGCATCGGAGGTCGTTATGAAGTCATAGAAGGTGCGCTCGTCCCAAGCGCGCACGATAGGGTTCCAGATTTCCTTGATACTCTTGCTGTCGCGGTTGCGGATGGCATTCTTCAGGTCCGTGAACCTGGCGCCTTCCTCCAGCGCCTCGTCATAGGCCGCCGCGACCTCGTGATAGATCGCCGGCAAATCCGCGAGCTTTTCGGCATAGTGTGTCTCCCCCGACAGATCGATAACAGTTGATCCAGCGGCAGTTGTCAGCGGGTTGGGGAAGGGCTTGCTGTCAATCCCAAGCTTGTCGACATAGTGGTAGAAACCTGCCGAAGAGACCGGAAAACGCATACCGCCCAGTTCAGCGACCACCCCGTCCGCACCGGCAAAAGCGCGAGAGCGCAGGCGACCGCCGAATTCGCCGATCTCGTAAAAAACCGGCTTGGCGCCCATTTTCATCAGCTCATATCCGGCGATCACCCCTGCGGCGCCCGTTCCAATGATCGCGACCTTCGCGCCGTGGCGGTCGGGCGGGATAGCTCCGAGGCCGGACGAATGTTCGATCCAGTCGTCATAGGCGAAAGTGAAGTCGGGCCCGAAGGCCGTAACCGGCTTTTCGCTGATATCACTCATTGTATTCCTCCGGGAGCTTCCTGACTTGGTAGAGTTCCGGTTTCAGGTCACTCAAATGGGTTGCGGATTTGCGGATATCCCGCAGGTTCTGCTTGGAGATATCTCCATAAATGACTTCAGTAGCGCGACCCGCGCGCGCTATGTCTTCGCCGTCCGGGCCGCAAATGCAGGACAGGCCACAATAGTCAAACGGAGGCTCGCTTCCGACATAGTTGGCGTAAGCGATATAAATAGTGTTTTCTTGCGCGCGGGCCGGAACAATCCGGGTCGCGACGCTGTCGTAGGGGACCATGTTGGCGGTCGGGGTCAGTATCAATTCAACGCCCTTTGTGGCCAGTGTTCTGGCAACCTCAGGGAATTCGATATCGTAGCATACTGCAAGCGCGATTTTCCAACTCTTGTAAATAAAAGGGGAGCATAGGGAATCGCCTGCCGAGAACTGGGCGCGATCGACCTCGCCGTACAAATGGGTCTTTCGATAGCTCCGGACCAGATGGCCATCGGGACCGACGAAAACGGCCGTGTTATAAAGTTTCCCGTCGTTTCCGAGTTCCGGTAGTCCGGTGACAATTGCAATCCCGTTTCTTTTGGCCACGGTGCCAAGTTGGGCAAGCAGGGGGCCGCCCAGCATCTGCGCTGAACGTCGAACTTTTTCGGGCCCTATGTTGTATCCGGTAAGAAACATCTCGGGCGTAACAAGCACATCGGCGCCCTGTCGCGCGGCCTTCTCGGCAAGATGGTCCAGAGCGGCAACTGCGGCTTGAATGCCGTTTT
>JAHEFH010000151.1 GCA_024640245.1 Paracoccaceae bacterium
CCGCCGCCAGCGGAACTCAAGCTGCTCCAGCATTGGGACTTCATTTTGTTCATGCTCACCCGTGGCGGCACAGTCATGGCAGCACAGATAGTCACGGTCGCCGTTGGCTGGGACATCTACGTCAGAACCGGAAGCGTATTGAGCGTGGGACTGGTCGGCCTTTTCAAATTCGCGCCTGTTTTGTGCTTGTTTCTTTTCGCTGGTATTGCCGCTGACCGATTTGACCGTCGCTTTATTATCGGCACCTCCAATGTCGTCCACGCCGCCGCGACGCTTTGCATCGGAGCATTTCTCTGGTCGGACTCAACGACGATTTGGCCGGTCTTCCCCCTGCTGGCGTTGCAAGGTAGCGCGCAAGCATTCCTGACTCCGGCGATTCAGTCCACGCTTCCCAACATCGTTCCGCGTGAATTGTTCCCAAAGGCAGTGGCGGCCGCGTCGGTCGTGACCAAACTCAGCCAGTTGCTCGGTCCTGCGGCGGGCGGCTTCATGATCGCGCTCATCAACGAAACCACATACTTCATCGCGGCAGCACTGTCTGTCGTCGCAGCAGGCGCCGCTTATGCCATTACGGCACAGTTGAAGGTTTCAGCCCGTGAACCATTCAACCTCGATCTGATCTTGGGGGGATTCCGGCACATCTGGGAGTCCAAGATCGTTCTTGGAGCAATTTCGATTGATCTGGTCGCGGTGCTCTTTGGCGGCATAATGGGCTTGTTGCCGGTCTTCGCTATCGACATCCTGAAGGTAGGTCCGGAATATTTGGGTGTCATGCGCGCCACTCCCGCCGCCGGCGCCGTGAGCGTCGCGTTGATTCTGGCCCGCACCCGCCTGCCCGGTTCGGTGGGAACCACATTTTTTTCCTCCTTGGCGTTCTTTGGATTATCGATCCTCGTATTCACCCTTTCGGAAACACTCTGGATTTCTCTGGCCGCCCTACTCGTTTATGGCGCAACCGACATGGTCAGCGTCTATGTCCGTCAGACTCTGGTCCAACTCGGCACACCCGATGCCCTGCGCGGTCGGGTAAGCGCCGTGAACTCAGTCTCCCTGAACGCATCGAACGAACTCGGTGATTTTCGAGCTGGCAGCATGGCAGCGATCATCGGGACAGTGCCGGCCGTTGCCGCCGGAGCATTGATGACACTTATGGCAACCGCGCTATGGTGGAAGATTTTCCCGCAACTCCGAAGCCTAAAAAACATATGATATATGTCGGCTCGAATTTTGGGGCGGATTGTTTAATGTCATAATTTCAGTGTCGGAGAATCCACAATCAGACCGAACTTTGACCAAGTGGTAAGACAGCCCCAAAAGAACATTAAAAACGGTGATGTGGTACCCGAGGTCGGACTCGAACCGACAAGCCTTGCGGCGGGGGATTTTGAATCCCCTGCGTCTACCAATTCCGCCACTCGGGCAGGTACGTGATCGCTTTAGCGGTAGGAATTATCCGCGTCAACGGCTTTAATATCGCAGCAGCAGCAATTCTTGAGATTAAGAAATAAAGGTTCCGTTCGGCCGCCAAATACCGCAAAGATCATGCGATGCCTTGACGCGCCATGGCAATGCGTGTTGCAAGGCGCCAACGCCGGAGAAAACGATGCTGCGCCGACTTTACGACTGGACCCTTTCGCTTGCCGTGACGCCCTACGCTCTATGGGCGCTGGTGGTGATCAGCTTTGCCGAAAGTTCGTTTTTTCCGATTCCCCCGGATGTCTTGCTGATTCCTTTGATTCTGGCCGCGCCGCAACGCGCCTTTGTGATAGCAGGTGTCTGCACGGTCGCCAGTGTCGCGGGCGGTGCCTTTGGATACTTGATCGGCTCACAGCTATTCGACGCGATCGGCCAGCCTGTACTGGAATTCTACGGTAAAATGACTGAATTCGAGTCTTTCAAGGAACGTTTTTCCGAATACGGGCATTGGGTGGTTCTGACCGCCGGCGTCACGCCTTTTCCCTATAAAGTCATCACGATAACGTCAGGCGCCGCCGAATTGCCTTTCGGCACTTTTATGCTTTGGTCTACGATAGCACGCGGCCTTCGGTTCTTTGTCGTTGCCGCACTTCTGTGGAAATTCGGCGCTCCGATAAGAGCTTTCATCGAGCAGCGGTTGGGGATTTTGTTTACCATCTTTATCGTCCTGCTGATCGGGACGTTTTGGTTAGTGAGGTTTCTATGAGCCGCAAGAACCTGTTCCTGCTTGCAACGCTGGGATCGCTGTCGCTCTTACTGGGAGCATTCGCTTTCCAGTACATCGGAGGACTGGCACCCTGTAAGCTGTGCATCTGGCAGCGCTGGCCGCATGCCGTGGCGATCCTAATCGGTGTGTTGGCCGTGACACTGGGCAACCGCCTTCTCGGCTATCTCGGTGCGGCCGCGGTTCTATTCGGGTCAGGTGTGGCGCTCTATCACGCCGGTATCGAACAGAAATGGTGGCAAGGACCCACTACCTGCACCTCGGCGGGTACAGAAGGCCTGACACCGGAGCAACTACTTGAGCAGATAATGACCGCACCGCTCGTCCGGTGTGACGACATCGCATGGGAAATGCTGAACATCAGCATGGCGGGATGGAATGGCCTGATCTCTCTTGGACTCGTCGCCATCTGGATAATGGCGACCAGAAAAGCCTGAAAAGCCTGCCTAGGCTTCCAGTTCCGCATCCCAATAGAGGAAATCCATCCAGCTTTCGTGTAAGAAATTCGGCGGGAATTTCCGGCCGGCGTTCAGCATCTCCGCCGGATCTGGGCGACGCGGCGTCTTGTTCAGGTGCATACCAGCCTCCTTGATCGAGCGTGATCCTTTTTTCAGGTTGCACGGACTACAGGACGCCACCACGTTTTCCCAGGTCGTCCGTCCTCCTCGAGAACGTGGAAGTACATGATCAAATGTCATTTCGCCCTTGGAACCGCAATACTGGCAGGTGAATTCGTCACGCAAAAATAGGTTAAATCGCGTAAAGGCCGAAGATTTGGCCGGTTTTACGAATTCCTTGAGAACGATGACCGAGGGGATTCTGATTTCGACGCTCGGAGAATGCACCATCTGGTCATATTCGGCAATGATGGAAACCCGATCCAGATAAGCGGCTTTAATCGCTTCCTGCCAAGTCCATAACGATAGCGGAAAATACGATAGCGGCCTGAAATCGGCATTCAAGACAAGTGCCGGATGATCTCTGAGGCCCGATGGATTTCTGGCGTAAGCTGTTGCAAAATCGTTCTGCATGTCAGACTCTGTTTCCTGCTCTGTTGCCCTTATTCTGCACCAGAACGGGACACCCCGTCCCAGCCACTAAATTAAACTATATATAGATAAAAACTTTCGGCAAGCCTCTATATGAGCGATTTGAAAATTTCACCGCACGATCAAGAAAATGTGTCCAGGTCGCCTCAGCGCGGTAAATGGCGCTGCATGAACTGCACCGCCTTGCCCAGACCATCCGGCGCGATGCCATGGCCCATCCCGATTGACGTATGTGTCTCAACCTCGAACCCGGCGGACAACAGCGCTTTTTGCGCCGCCGGCATATCGCTTGGCGGAACCACCATGTCCATATCACCGTGCACAAGCAGGATCGGCGGCTTGCTGACCGCCTCTTGCAACAAGGTTTCCGGATGCAGCAGGCGCCCCGAAAATCCCACAATTCCGGCCAAGGTATCCCGCCGCCGAACCCCCTGATGCAGGCTCAACATCGTGCCTTGAGAGAAACCAAACAAAAACGTCTGGGCACTCGTTACTTTCTCTTCCTGCATGATCTCGTCGAGCCAAGCGTCAAACAGGGCCGCCGTCTCATAAAATTCCTCTTGTGCACGAGCCTCTGGCGTTCCGTCGATCCACGGGATCGGAAACCATTCATATCCAGCCGGATTTACCGAGCAGCGGTGCGGTGCATTCGGTGCAACAAAACAGGTGTCTGGCAGGTGCGGCGCCAGTGCGGAAGACAGCGAGATCAGATCGGCACCGTCGGCACCATAGCCATGAACAAAGATAACCAAGCTCTTGTTTTCACGGGAAATTGCGTCGACACGCCTGCTGTTCAATATCGTCAAGAACGTATTCCTTCCCTGTCCTTCGCAATTCGGTAATATGCCCAAAGCAATCGTGCCGCAACACTTCGCCAGGGCGACCAGTCCGCCGCCATCTCGGCGAGCAATTTTTCCGCCGGCCGCTCTTGCATCCCGAACAGGATGCGGGCCGATTCCTGCAGTGCCAGATCACCGGCGGCGAACACGTCGGCCCTTCCCAGCGAGGCCATTGCGTAAATCTCAGCCGTCCATTTTCCAATGCCCTTCAGCGCGGTCAGCTCTGCGATGACGGCGTCATTTGGCAGTGCCCGCAGTGCCTCGAAATCCAGTCCGCATTCTGCCAGACCTTTCGCATATCGGATTTTCGGCCGTGACAGACCACAGGCCCGCAGATCGTCCTCGTCCGCCACGGCTATCGCCGAAGGCGCAACCAACCCCGCCGCCTCAAGCCGGTTCCAGATACTGCCCGCCGCCGAAACGGACAGTTGCTGGCTGACGACCGCGCTCAACAGCGCCTCGAAGCCGTCTTTGCGGCGGCGCAGGGGCAAAGGACCGGTCGCCGCAAGAGCTTCGGCAAATCTCGCTTCTCGCCGCGCCAACCACTCGGCTCCCTCCTGCACGCAGGCTTCCGAAATTATTATCCTGCCTACGTCCATTCCAGTATCTCCTGATCCAGCCACTTGCAGGCCTCGGCCGCTGTGCCGACCACATCGCAATCCGGCACCACAGTCCGCTCGATCATGGCGACAGGCAATCCCAATTGGCGCGCGGCAAGCAGTTTGCTCTTGCTGCGTTCGCCGCCGGAGTTTTTTACTACGATCCAGTCAATTCGTTCGGAGGCAAAGAAATCCACCTCTTCCTGAACCGAGAACGGTGGTCGGCCGACCACGAACCGTCCGTTTTCAAATGGAAATTCCGTCTGCGGCGGATCGATAACGCGACAGAGTATCCGGCATTCCCGCATCCCGGAATAATCTGCTAGGGTCTGGCGTCCGGTTGCCAGAAAGACTGTCGAACCGTCAGGTATCAGTTCTTTGACAGCTGCGACATCCTTCACCGGAAACCATTTGTCACCCGCCTCGGGCACCCATTCCGGCCTTTGCACCAACAGGTATTTCACCCCGCGCTCACGACACAACCGCGCCGTTCTTTGCGTCATTCGGGACGCGAAGGGATGGGTTGCGTCGATAACGACATCGACGTGTTCCTCTCGCAGGTAGTTCGCGAATTCGTCGGCCCCGCCAAAACCGCCGATGCGCATCGGCAAGCCAAGGTCCTTCGGCGCGCGCGTGACCCCTGCCAACGAGGCGACGGCATCGATCCGGTCGCTCCGCACCAGATAATTCGCGATGTCTGCCGCCTCGGAAGTTCCGGCGAGCAGAAGAACCTTCACCTTCGTCATTCAGCCCGCCCTAAAATCCTGCCCGCACGGTCGATGACCACGATGTCAACTTGCGTGCCACTGTCAGCCAGTTGAAGTTCGACCTGCTCCTTGGCGCGTTCGGCAACAAACTGCGCCAAGGCGTCGCCCGCGATCGCCACCGCGTCCAGCGCCGTGTTCGCAGAAGACACATCCGGCAAACCGAGTGCCAGCGCCCAGTCGTTCAGTATTTTGAAATCCACCTGCGTGCGGCTGGAATGCAGGTCCCGCGCGCCCTGCGCGAGCTTGGCTATCTTGCCGATCCCGCCGCCTATGGTCAGGCGGGACACGGGATGTTTCGCCAGGTATTTCAGCAGCCCGCCGCTGAAATCGCCCATATCCAGCATGGCGTGATCCGGCAAGCTATGCAGTTTTTGCACCACCGCCTCGGACGTGGACCCAGTACAGCCGGCCACATGGTCCAGATGAACCGCCCGCGCCACGTCTATGCCGCGGTGGATCGACGCGATCCATGCGGAACAGGAAAACGGCCGGACGATGCCGGTCGTCCCCAGTATCGAAATCCCCCCGACAATCCCAAGACGCGGGTTCCATGTCTTTTGCGCAAGCGCCTGACCGCCCGGCACGGACACCGTAATCCGGATATCCGGTTTCCGGTCATACCTCGCGGCCATTTCGGTCACGACATTCTGCATCATTT
>JAHEFH010000034.1:0-19845 GCA_024640245.1 Paracoccaceae bacterium
CGGACATGCGCCGCGCCAGCGACTCGCGGGCGTTGCGTTCCGCGTTTAACACCAGTTCGGCCTTCTCGCCGCGTTGCGGCACCAAGATTTCCACCTTTCGACCCAGCTTGTCACTCAGTGCCTGCTGCATCAGATCGGCGTTCTCGATCCCGTGTGACAGCAACAGGACACGCGGCGGCGTCTTGTTGTCGTAAAACTGGCCGATAAAGCTCTCGAGTATTTCCAGCGCCTCGGCTCCCGATCCGGTGCGCGGGAAATAGGCTCGGTTGCCCCAGTTCTGGTTGGCGCGGATGAAAAACACCTGAATGCAGGCCTGACCGCCGTCCATGTGGAGCGCGATAACGTCGGCCTCTGTCACGCCTTGCGGATTGATGCCCTGAGAAGTCTGCACTTGGGTCAGCGCCCTGATGCGGTCGCGCAGGGCTGCGGCCCGTTCAAACTCCATCGCGGCGCTGGCCTCGGCCATCTTCGCGGCCAGACGTTCCTGAATCTTGGTGGAGCGGCCCGACAGAAACCGTTCGGCGTCGGCCACAAGTTCGGCATAGTCGGCCTTCGAGACCTTTTCCACACAGGGCGCGGAGCAGCGCGCGATCTGGTATTGCAGGCAGGGCCGGGTGCGGCTGGCGAACATGCTGTCGGAACAGTTGCGCAACAAAAAGATTTTCTGCAATTGGTTCAGCGTCCGGTTCACCGATCCCGCCGAGGCGAACGGCCCGTAGTAATCCCCCTTCTGCGACTTGCGTCCGCGGTGTTTCTTGATCTGCGGAAAGTCGTGGTCCCGCGTCACAAGAATATTCGGAAAGCTCTTGTCATCGCGCAGCAGCACGTTGTAGCGCGGCTTCAACTGCTTGATGAGGTTCTGCTCCAGTAGCAGCGCCTCGGTTTCCGTGTTCGTCGTCAGAAACATCATCGACGCCGTGGCCGAGATCATCCGCCCGATCCGGGCGCTGTGCCCCGCAGGCTTGGCATAGGAGGACACACGCTTTTTAAGGTTGCGCGCCTTGCCGACATAAAGGACCGCACCCTTTTCATCGAGCATCCTGTACACGCCGGGGCTGTTATCCAGCGTTTTCAGGTATGAGCGGATGCAGGCATGACCAGTCGGACCGCACTTGTGGTCGAACGCCTTACCTTCCTCTTCCATGCCTGAAGTCACGTTATCAGATGCCATAGCCTGTCATGCCCGATTCTCCGCCGCCCTGCACCGAAATCCTGCACGGTTCAAGATTTTTCTTGTCCACGCAGTCTGTGGATAACTCTGCGGATAACTTTCCGTAGCTTGGGATTTTTCCAATATTATAAGGCGTTTCAACGGTTTGCCTATTTTTTAATCATGAAGCTAAACTGCTGTTATTAAATGATTAATTTCTTTATAATCACCCAAATTCCTGAAATCATTGGATAAATCTGCAGGGTTTTGTATCAGTACAAGCAAGAGTGGACAACATTCGTGGGCTGCAAGGCTTTATTAACCTACTTGCCTACTCGGGCCCGAGTATATCAGGCGTCTTCCAGCCTCGGTGCTGACCGCCATCAACACAGATCAACTGCCCGGTCACCGCATGGGCATCCAGCAAATAATTCAATGCCGCGACGATATCATGCGGGTTCGCGCCTCGCTCCAAAATTGTTGCTGCCCGCTGGTTTGCAAAATGCGCAGGGCTTTGCCGCGCGCCGATCATGGTCGGTCCCGGCCCGATCGCGTTGACGCGGATATGCGGCGCGAGAGCTTGTGCAGCCGTCTGGGTGAAGGCCCACAGGCCCATCTTCGACAAGGTATAGGTCATGAATTCCGGCGTCAGTTTCCGCACTCGCTGGTCGATCATGTTGACCACCACCGACTTGGCCATTGGCTCTCCTGCCTCGTCCTGTCCCGCCTTCGGGGCTTGCGCGGCAAACGCCTGCGTCAGAAAGAACGGCGCGCGCAGGTTCGAACCGATGTGACGGTCCCATCCCTCCTGTGTCGCGGTGTCAATCCGGTCGTAGTCGAATATCGAGGCGTTATTGATCAGAACGTCCAGCGGCCGACCCAGCGCTTCCGCCGCACGTCCGACCAGTGTTTCCATATTTTCCGTCACTAAAAGGTCAGCCTGAACTGCTGTCGCCTGGCCGCCGGCATCGCGTATATCGCGAACTGTCTGCTCCGCCAGATCCACGCTCGAAGCATAATGCACGGCGATGTGAACGCCGCGGCGCGCAAGATCGATCGCCATGGCGCGGCCCAGACGGGTTGCGGCTCCGGTTACCAGTGCGGCAGTGTAACTATTCATATTTGCGGCTCCTGCATCTGCTATTTCAACAGAATGATCACATAGATAGCGTAACAAGAAATAAATGCCACACCCCAGGCGCGGCCGATATTCAGGTAGGACAGCACGAAAGGCGCTATCATCAGTGACGTACCCAGCATGATCCACAGATCGAGATGCAGAAAACTCGCCGGCACCGGTAGCGGCCCGAAAAAGCTGGCGACACCCATGATGCCAAGAAGGTTGAAGATATTGGACCCGACCACGTTGCCGATCGCGACGTCAGCCTGACGGCGAAGGGCCGCCATGACTGCGGTCGCAAGCTCGGGAAGTGAGGTACCTATCGCCACCAGCGTCAAACCTATAATTCCGTCATCGACGCCGAATTTCTGCGCGATGTTCACAGCGCCGTCGACCAGTAAATCGGCGCCAAGCGGCAACCCCATAAGACCCAGAACTGTCAGGGCACCGATCTTCCACCATTCCATATGGGGATCGCCCAGTTCCTCCTCCAGCGCGTTCTGAAGTCGGCGCGACCGGTGCGCCTTGATGAAAGCCATTCCCAGGAAAACGGATATTCCTGACAGAAGGACGACCCCGTGCCAGAAATACAGCGGCCCGGCAAAGCAGAGAGCGACAAACAATACCGAAGCGCCGATCATGAACCAGAAGTCGCCTTGGCTGTTGCCGGCTTTGGTATTTATGCCGGAGATGAGCGCGGGAACTCCCAGAACCAGCAATACGTTGGCAGTGTTGGAACCGACAACATTACCAAGCGCCAGAGCCGGCACGCCACCCAGTGCGGCCTGAATCGAGATCAGCAATTCGGGCGCGGACGTGCCGAAAGCGACAATTGTCAGGCTGACGATCAGGGCAGGAATGCCAAGCCGCAGACTCAGTGCGACAGCGCCCCGCACCAGCAGATCGCCGGCAATCAGAAGAATTACCAAACCGAGTCCGACAAATACCAGATCCATGAAAAACATGCCCTTCGCGGATTATTTTTTTGCGCCGCAGCCACAGTCGCCGTCGTGCAGTATATAGCTTCCGCACTTCGGGCATTTACGGGCATCCTTGATACGGCCTCTGCCGTTGCGCGATCCGAACTTGGGCAGTCGCAGGCGGCCCAACATTGCCAGAATGATCATTCCGATCAGGAATAGGGTGACAACTTTTACCACGCCTACAACCCGTACCGCGACCACAGGGCGCGATCCTCGATACCGTTGATAACGTCGGAGGCAGTCCCGATACCCAAGCGCTGCAACCACGATCTGCGCTGGCTCTGGACATTGAATTTTACATCCTCGCCGAACAGTTCCTTCATCTTAGGAACGAGATGCGCAACCCCGTCAGCCAAGCCGACATCGACGCTCTGCTGTCCGACCCAGATATCGCCCGAAAACAGGTCGTCGCCGTTCAGCTTATCGCCGCGACGGCTTTTGACCTGATCGATGAAATTCTGGTGGATAACGGCTTGCAGGACTTTCAGGCGCTTGACGTCAGCCGGCCGTTCCGGCCGGAACGGATCAAGCATGCTCTTGTCCTTTCCGGCGGTATGGACCCGCCGTTCGACGCCCTGCCGCTCCATCAGCTCGTGAAAGCCGAAAGACGCGGAAATCACTCCAATCGAGCCGATAACGGAACTCGCATCGACATAGATATGATCAGCGGCTGTGGCCAGCCAGTAACCGCCGGAGGCCGCGACATCCTCACAGAAGGCATACACCTCTGTATCGGTCTCATGCGCTAGCCGCCGGATGCGTTCGCCGATCAGCGACGACTGCGCGGGCGATCCGCCCGGAGAATTTATAATCAGAGCCACAGCCTTGGGCTTGCCCTTGCGAAAGGCCCGTTCGATCATCGGCGCCAATACGGCGTCGTTCAGCGCACCACCGCGCAGACGCCCGCCGCTCCCGATCACACCGTCGAGTCGCAGGACCGAAACGGTCGGCTTGGGTCGAAATTTGTTGATCAATTTCTGCATTTGAAAGGACATAGGTTACGGATGCGGCGGCGACAAGTGATAGATCGACATTTACCAAACTTCGCCGCGCGATTTGCATCTTTATGTGATGGTCAGGCATCACGGAAGGCCTAGTGCCCGCAACAGTCGCGCCTGCAGCAGGAAAACCGCGTCGGCTCTTGCGGATTGGATCTTCAGAGACCATTATCATGCCGCGGTCTGCTTGTTCGAAGCCCTGCTGAAAACGCTGAAAAGGAAAACAGCATGACTTTCTTGGTGATCGGAACGGGTGCGATTGGCCAGCGCCACGTCAGGAACCTGACCGCCCTCGGTGAAAGTGCCGCAAGCCATTCCATGCGGACCGGCGGTATAGCCGGATTGGAAACGCGGTTGCATTCTGAAGCGTTCGAGGCTGCGGTCCTCGGCACCGCCACGCAAATACGCGCGTCGGTTATCGAGTTGCTTGCTACACACAAACTGCCTGTCTACATCGAAAAGCCGGTCGCCTACCGCAACGCCGATCTACGGGCTATCCTGACGACACTCGGACCCTTGGCGGACCGCAGTTTTGCCGGCTTCATGATGCGCTACCACCCGGCAGTGCAATATCTGGCGTCGCGCAAGTACCAGGATATTTACCGTTTTGCCTTCGACATAGGTCATGACGTGAACCAGTGGCGCGCCGACTGGTCGTTTGCCGACAGCTATGCCAGCAATCCGGACGGCGGCGGCGTTCTGCTGGACCTGTGCCACGAACTGGACATGGCCCACACGATTTTGGGCGACATTGAACCGAACTGCGTCAGTTGCCTGTCGCACCCGAACTTCAAGGGCGTAGATTTTTCAACTGTAGTCGGACTGCAATCGGAGTCCGCGCACGGCACCGTGTGCATGGACTATCTCTCTCCTGTCAGCACGCGCAAGATGACCCTGTGGGGTCGACAGCAAAAGATTTCTTTCGACTTTGCCAACGACACGTTTCTTATTGAAACCGATGGCGGCAGCGAAAAGCTGGAACTGTCGATTGACCGTCAGGTAATGTTTCAATCCGCTATGGCCGATTTCATTCGACTTATCCGCGGACAATCGCTGCAAAACCCCATTGCCCCTGTCCTTTCCAAAGAAATTGCTTCACTAAAGTTGATCTGCGACGCATATGAACGACGCGTATTCACTGGCGAACTCAGGAGGCTTCCATGATCATCGGGCACATCGGCGTTCGAGCGGGCTCCAAGGGCCTGCCCGGCAAAAACATGGCAATGCTTCACGGCAAGCCGCTACTGCAATGGAGCCTGGACCAACTGCTCGATCACCCGCTGATCGACGCCGTGGTCGTATCCACGGATGACCCCGGAATTCTCGACTTCGCCGTCAAGAAGGGAGCGTTGGACATTGGCCTGCGTCCAGCCGAACTCGCGAGCGATACTGCGTCCAAGTGGGATGTCTGGCGTCACGCGCTGGATGCCGTCGAGAAGGTCCTTGGCCGGAAGGTATCGCTGTTCGTCGATCTGGATGCGACCTCTCCACTACGCCTGCCGGAGGATATCACAAAAGCGATCGAACTATTTCAGTCTGAAAAGCCGGACATGGTCATGTCATGCACTCCAGCTCGCAAGAATCCCTATTTCAACCTTGTTGAACCCGACGAAACAGGAGCTCTGCACGTTTCCAAGCCATTACCGGGCAACGTTGTGGCCCGCCAGTTGGCTCCGGTTGTCTACGAACATGCGGCCAGCACCTATGTCCTCGATCCAGACTATTTACGATCTGCAACCTTCCTCTACGACGGTCGCGTGATCCCCTATGTGATGCCTGCAGAACGTTGCCACGATATCGACGATAAAGATGATTTCGACTATGTTGAATGGTTGATGACACGCAAAAAGAACGGAGCCTGATCCATGACCACACTCAGCGGCAAGACAGTTTTCCTGACAGGATCAGGCGGCATTCTGGGAACAACCTATGTGCGCCGCATGCTGGCGGACGGCGCCAAGGTGATCGCGTCCGAACTGCCGGGCGCACGGTATGAGGGCCTGAAAGAGGCTTTCGGCCAGAACGATAATTTCTCGCTCTATCAAATGGACGTTTCCAAGGAAGACGAGGTCGTTGCCGTTTTCGAGAAAATTCTGAAAGACGGCCACAAGCCAAACGTCTTTTTCAACAATGCGTCCATTACCGGCGAAATGCTGATGAAAGAAGGCGCAGAGTTTCCCGACTTCTCGAACACGACGCTGGAGTCATGGAACAAGACCCTGTCGGTGAACTTGACCGGCCCGTTCCTTGTCGCACGCGAAATAGACAGGCAGGTGATCGGGAAGTGGGACCTCAAACTGATCAATATCGCCAGCATGTACGCCCTGCGCGCGCCGCATCACGATATTTATCAGGGAATGCCTTTCAAGAACTTCAGCGCATATCAGGCCACCAAGGCAGGCGTTCACGGGCTGACGCTTTGGCTGGCCAGCTACTGGCGGAAAAAGGCTACCGTAAACACCTTGGCCCCCGGTGCCGTGTTCAACCGTCATTCCGAAGAATTCCAGAAGCGGGTTTCCGCCTTGATCATGCAGGATCGCATGGCCCAGCCCGACGAAATCGCGGATGTCGCCCTGTTCCTGAGCTCTGATGCAAGCAGCCATATGACCGGCCAGTTCATCAACGTCGACGGCGGTTACAGCGCCTGGTAACACCGCTTCCGGATGCAACTCCCATTGTCGTAAAGCCGGTAGCTTTTAGGTAGCTGAATCGTTAAAATCCGAAATGTTCTCTGCGCAAATTTTCAGCGTTTGATCGTCTTTGCGGTGATCCCGGTTCAGCCATCGTAATGCGCCCCCTCGATCAGCCCCGGCAGAGCTTCCAGCGTCCTTTGCGTTGCCCCTGAATGCTCCGCGTAGAACTGCTTCAACCGCTGCTTCGCCTTCACCGCCTGCTTTGAATACAGCCCGTCAAACAGGGCATCGGCCAGTTCGTCAATTGTCTCGACTCTGGTCAGAACGCCTGCCGCCATCGCCTCGACCGCCGGATATTCGATGGTCCAGATATGCGGCCCGACCAGAACCGGTTTTTGCAGCGCCAGCGGCTCTATCACGTTATGCGCGCCTTTGGCTACGAAACCGCCGCCGACGACGGTGATATCGGACAGCGCCAGATAGAAATACATCTCGCCCAGCGAATCCCCCAGCAGGATATCGGCCTCGGCAACAGAGGTATCCGGAAGCAATCCAAGCGCCGAATTCAACGCCTTTGATCTCCGCAGAACGTTCTGGCCTGCCGCTTCCAGCATATCGCCGATCAGAGCGAACCGCTCCGGCGCGCGCGGCACGTGAATGAACAGCGGCTTCGGCAGGCCCGCCTTGCCCGCGCGGTCCTGCACCGTCTTGTAGGCCTGAAGGTATTGCTCGTCCTCGCCCTGCACCGAACTGGCGGTGCAGACGACGGGCCGGTCGTCCATGTCCGCCGCTTTCGAAAATGCCTCCGCCGCTGTCAGCAGATGCGGCGGGATCGGCTGATCGAAGCGCAGCTCTCCGGTCACCGCGATGTTGGTGGCACCCAGCGCACGGAACCTTTCGGCATGGGTTTCCGACTTGATCATCAAACCCGCAAAACCGCGCGCCAGTTCGCCGCGCAAGGCTGTGCGGTCCGTGTCGCGGTTGAAGCTTTTTTCCGGGTATTGACCGTTGCACATGAATAGCGGAACGCGGTCCTTGCGCGCGCTGGCGATCATGCGGGGCCACATCTCGATTTCCATCACTAACCCGTATTTTGGCCGGAAACGGCGGAAAAAACGCCGGTAGACCCAGTCATACTCGAACGGAACATAAAGCGCGACCAGCCTGCCCTTGGCCACTTCGGACGGAAACAGCGCTGTGGCGGCCTTACGGCCAGCCGGTGTGAAATGTGTTGTAACCACGGTTTCGCCGCGTTCCAGCAACTCCGCGATCAGCGGACCGGCAGATCGCATTTCGCCCAGTGAAACCGCATGGACCCAGACCGTCTCGCCGCTGTGAGCAGGATAGATGCCGAACCGCTCGGCAATATGCCTGCGATAGAGCGGATCGCGGCGTGACCGCCAAAGGAGATACAGCAGGACAAGCGGCAGAGTGATCGCCCACAGAACCGCATAACCGATCAAGAAAAGGCGCATCCGGAAGGATGGGAAAGTGCTGGTAGATGATTGGCGTCTATCGTCCATCCGGCCTCACCAATTCCAGCAAACCCGCTGCGCAGTCGAGCAGGTTTTCCGCGCCCGCCGCCATCAGACCCTTGGCGTTCTTGCGCATCTTCAGACTTTTCTTATCCAGCACGGCAGAGGCAAGTCCGTCGGCATCCGTCACCTCCAGCGCCGCACCGGCCTCGTGCGCGGCCCTGTAATCGCGGGCGAAATTCCCGACATGCGGCCCGTGGATCACCGCGCAGTTCAGCCGCATGGCCTCATAGGGATTGTGCCCGCCGACGGGTTCCAGAGAACCGCCGACGAAGGCCAGATCGCAAAGCGAGTACCAAAGGCCCATCTCGCCGATGCTGTCGGCGATAAAGACATTGGTTTCGGGCACGATATAGGGAGCCAGACTTTGCAGTTGCGGCTTCAGCCCCGCAGCCTTGGCCATTTCCTTGACCTCAGAACCGCGGGTCGGAACGCGCGGGCAAACGATCAAAAGTGCATCCTCATGCCGTTCCAGAATGATGTTTTGGGCCTCGAAAACATCGCGTTCTTCTTGTGAGTGGGTTGATGCCGCAAGCCAGACGAAGCGCTTTTTCAAAACTTTCGCGATTGCCTTCAGGCGTATCGGATCATGACCCAGCGGCACCCCCCCCGCCTTCAGCGACCGGCGAACCGCCACCGCCATCGAAGGAACTCCCAGACGGGTCATGTGGTTCTTGCTGCCGGCGTCTTGAACCTCGATCAGAGAAAACCGGCTATAGAGGTCGGCGAACAGGGACTTGAAGCGCAGCTTGGACTCGAAGCTCTTTTGTCCCATCCGCCCGTTTACCAGAGCCAATGGAATTCCACGGCGGTCGGCCTCTACGACGACGGCAGGCCAAAGGTCCTGCTCGGCCCAGATCGACAGGTCGGGACGCCAGTGGTCCAGAAACCGGCGCACGAACGGCTGGCAGTCCACCGGCAAGTACTGGTGAACGGCGTTTTCCGGCAGGTTGGCGGCTATGGCGCGGGCGGAGGTCAGCGTCGAACTGGTGACCAGAAATTTCAGGTCAGGTTGCAGTGTGGCCATGGCGCGGATCAGGGCCGGCAGGGTCAACACCTCGCCGACGCCCACCGCGTGAAGCCAGACCAAAGGCCCATCGGGTCGCGGCTCTGAGGTTTCGCCGAATTTCTCAGAATAGCGCTGCGGGTCTTCCTTGCCTATACCGATGCGCTTTTGGATATGACGCCGCGCCAGCGGTGCCAATACCGCGGAAGCCAGAAGATAAGCACGCAGCAAAATTCCGGTATGGCGGACAGCCGTCAATCCTGAAACTCTTTCTGCATGGATCGGGTCCAGAAGCTTTCATTCCGCAGAACCTCGACGAAACGGTCGGCCGAGTTGCCAAGCCCGAAGCCCTCGTCCACATCAAATGCAATGCCCCATCTGCTTTCCAGAAATTCGGCGACGGCCTTCGTATCGAACGCGTCCACATGGGTGATCGAGGCGGCGTCCGAACGATTGTTCTGACGCGTTCCGACGTCAAGGCTCGGAACTCCGACAAACGGCGCCTCGCGCACCCCGGCGCTGCTGTTCCCGATAACCGCGGCAGCGTTTTTCATCAGTTCCGAAAAATAGGTGAACCGCATCGAGGGGATGATCCGGAACTGGTTTTTCGGTAACGACTCCAGAACCGCAAAGATATCGCGTGATCCCGGATCGTTGTTCGGCGCGATCACCACAAAATTCTTTCCCGATGCCTGCAAGGTCTGAAACATTGAACGTGCCTGTGCGCCGATTGTATCCGCCTCGGAGGTGACGGGGTGGAAAACCACGATGCCGTATTCCCCGAAAGGGATATCATAGCGCTGCCGCACCTGTTCGATCGTTACGCCGGATGGCCTGCGATGCGTATCAAGTTCCGGCGAACCGATGACAAAAACGGTATCCTCCGGTTCGCCCAGCGCCTGCACCCGACTCTTGGCGCGTTCCGAACTGACAAAGTGGCAGGACGAAAGCTTGGTGTTGCAGTGGCGGAATATCTCGTCGATCGTGCCGGACACCTCGCCACCTTCGATATGGGCGCAGCGGATGTAATTCGTTGCGCAGACCAGCGCGCAGGCCAGTGCTTCTACCCTGTCGCCATGGATTACCACCAGATCGGGTTTGTGTTCGCATACGAAGTCGGAAAATCCCAGAATGGTTTTCGACAACACAAGATCCTGCGGGTCATCGGCACGCTGGTTGATGTAATCGAAAACCTCCACCCCTGTAACGCGGTGGGCTTCGATCTTGGTCAGGCCGTAGCGGTCCATCATATGCATGCCGGTCACGAAGAGACTGACGCGAAAGCCCGCGTCGCGCGCGGCAACCACCAAAGGCTCGAGCTTGCCGAAATCCGCACGCGTTCCTGTCACGAAGATTATGTGCCTGGTCATGCCCGATGCCTCTTCCATTGCCGCCCAGTCTAACGGGTCAATCACCCGCTCGGCAAGGCGGGGTTATTCCGCGTCCAGATCCGACCATTTGAGTTGCTGGTTGCGGCTCTTGGCCACCCGCAGTCGCCGCCCGACGATATTGTCGAACTCGAAGCCGGCGATCTCTCCCGAACCGGGTCGGCGGGCCCAGATATCCCCGGATTTCAGGATAGTTCCGGCTGCAAGATCCTTGTCCGCGACAATAGAGGCGCGGGCAAAACGATACACGTCCTCTTCCGGACCTGTTCGTTGCTTTTCGTTGTGCAGCGCCGTGTGGATTTCCTTCGACCTATCGATCAGGAACTTCAGTTCGGCGGGGTCCATGGAACAGGAAATATCCGGCCCTTTGCGATAGCGGCTGTCGGTGAAGTGGCGCTCCAGAATGGAGGCGCCCAGCGCCACGGAGGCCAGCGCCATTTCCGGCCCGATGGAGTGGTCGCTGAACCCCACGACCGCCTTCGGAAACGCCTTTCGCAACTCGGTGACGCCCTTCAGTGACACGATCTCGGGCGGCGAAGGATAGAGGTTCGTACATTCCAGCAGAGCGTATTCGATGCCGGCCTTGTCCAGAATGCCGACCGAGGCGCGAATGGTCTCGATGGTCTGCATGCCGGTGGACATGATAACGGGTTTGCCGAAGCCCGCGATATGGCGGATCAGCGGGAGGTTGTCTGCTTCGCCCGATCCGATCTTGAAGGCGGGCACATCGATGTCGTTCAGGAAATCCGCCGCCGCGCGGGAAAACGGCGTCGAGATATAAATCATGCCAAGACTCTCGGCATAGGTCTTCAGGGCGATCTCATCATCGCCTGACAAGGCACATCTCTGCATCACTTCCCAGATCGAGACATCGGCGTTGGGGGGGAAGATCGACTTGGCCTCTTCGGTCATCTCGTCCTCGACGAAATGCGTCTGGTGCTTGACCATCTCGCAGCCCGCATCGCGCGCCATTCGCACCATGGACTTGGCGACCTCAAGATCGCCACCATGGTTTATACCGATCTCGGCTATCACCAGCGGTGGGTGCAGGGCGGAAATTTCTCGGTTTGCAATTTTCATAGGCTCAATCCTGTTTTTCAATTGTCTACCTGCGCGGACACGAACCCGCAATTGGAATATTGGGACCGCTGACGAAGGCGCGCCAGCGCTAACCCTCGACGGCAGGATGCTTTACCACTATAGAATTCTTGGAAACTCCGGTGCCGGAACAATAGAAAAAAGAGACATGCCATGTCAGACAATATCGTCATATTCATTCCCGCCCGCTATGCCTCGGCGCGATTTCCCGGCAAGCCACTGGTACAGCTTCGTGGCGCCAGCGGCACATCGAAATCCCTGATCCGGCGCAGCTGGGAGGCGGCGGTGGCCGCAGAGGGCGTCGATGCGGTTTATGTTCTGACCGACGACGAGCGGATCGAAGCTGCCGCGAAGGAATTTGGCGCCGATGTTCTGATGACATCTTCGAAGTGCCGCAACGGTACCGAGCGCTGCGCCGAGGCGGTCGCCCTTCTGCCATCAAAACCGCGCATCGTCGTGAACCTGCAAGGCGACGCGCCGCTGACACCGGCGTGGTATGTCGAAGGGCTGGTCGCCGCCATGCTGGATGATCCCGATGTTGCCATTGCAACACCTGTGCTGCACGCCTCTGCCGAGCACCTTCGCCGCCTGCGCCAGGACCGGCAGGCCGGTCGCGTCGGCGGCACGACCGCCGTGCTCGACAGGAACCGGAACGCGCTTTATTTCTCCAAAGAGGTTCTGCCCTTTACCGACCGCGATTTTGCCGACGGTGAGCCGACCGGCGTTTATCACCATGTCGGTGTCTATGCCTATACTCCGGAGGCGCTGGCCTCCTACAGCGCTCTGCCACCTGGTGACTACGAGGTGCGCGAGGGACTCGAACAGCTCCGCTATGTCGAAAACGGTTTGCCGGTGCGCTGTGTCGAGGTCGATGCGCGATCCCGCGAATTTTGGGAATTGAACAATCCCTCGGACATCGCCACGATAGAAGCGATCATGAAAAAGGAAGGTCTGGAATGAAGACCGTTACCATCGGCAATGTTTCAATTTCCAACGAACTGCCATTCACACTGATTTCCGGCCCATGCCAGTTGGAAAGTCTCGACCACGCGCTGATGCTTGCCAACACTCTGGCAGAGACCTGCGCCGATCTGGGCATTCCCTATATTTTCAAGGCGAGTTTCGACAAGGCGAACCGCTCCAGCCTTGGCACCGCACGCGGAATGGGCATTGACGCGGGGCTGGAAGTTCTGGCGGCTGTGCGCGACACCGTCGGCTGCCCGGTTCTGACCGACGTCCACGACATCCCGCAGTGCGCCTATGCGGCGCAATATGTCGATGTGCTTCAAATTCCGGCCTTCCTGTGCCGCCAGACCGACCTGCTGCTGGCCGCTGGCGAAACCGGCGCGGCGATCAACGTCAAGAAAGGCCAGTTTCTGGCGCCCTGGGACGTGCAGAATATCGTCGACAAGATCACCAGCACCGGCAACGAGCGCATACTGCTGACGGACCGTGGCACCTCTTTCGGCTACAATATGCTGGTCAGCGACATGCGCAGCCTGCCGATCATGGCGCGCACCGGTTATCCGGTGGTGTTCGATGCCACACACTCGGTGCAACTGCCCGGTGGATTGGGTGGGTCGAGCGGCGGCCAGCGGGAGTTCGTGCCTCCACTGGCGCGCGCTGCCGTTGCCGTCGGAACCGCAGCCGTATTCATCGAGACGCATCAGGATCCCGACAAATCCCCGAGTGACGGCCCGAACATGGTGCCACTGGGCCAGATGCGCGGACTGCTGAAAAAATTGACCGATATTGACCGGATCATAAAAGCCTGATCCCGGTCGACCGCTTTCCCAAGGAGCAAGGCCAGAAAATGCCCGATACCCTTTCTGCCATCGACACAGCTTTTGCAACTTTCCGCGAGGGTTTCGCGGCCGCGGAAGAGGCCTTAAAGCAACCTGAGTTGAACGAGGCGCTTGCAGAGGCCGTCACGACGATCTCCGGTATGCGGGGACGTCTGATCGTGACCGGTCTGGGCAAGAGCGGGCACATTGCATCGAAACTGGCTGCGACTTTTTCATCGACCGGAACGCCCGCCTATTTCGTGCATCCGGCAGAGGCCAGCCACGGCGATCTGGGAATGATCCAGTCCGGCGACGTGGTCCTGATGCTGTCCTGGTCCGGAGAGACACGCGAACTCAGCGACCTCGCATCCTATTCGCGACGCTTCAAGGTGCCACTGGTTCTGATCACAGGCAACGGGGCCAGCGCGCTGGCGCGCGCAGCAGATATCGCACTGGTCCTTCCCAAGGTGCGTGAGGCCTGCCCGCATAACCTCGCACCTACGACCTCCACCCTTCTGCAACTGGCACTCGGCGACGCGATCGCGGTGACACTGCTGCAAAAGAAGGGATTCACCGAAAGCTCTTTCCACAAGTTCCATCCCGGCGGGAAACTCGGGGCCGCGCTGACGGCGGTCGGCCAAATAATGCATGACAGGGACCACTTGCCGCTGGTCGAGCCGGATACGCCGGTCATCGGCGTGATCGCGGCTCTGTCCGCGCACAACTTCGGCATCGTCGGCATCGTGGACACGAAAGACAGCCTTGTCGGGGTCGTGACGGACGGCGATATCCGCCGTTATCTGGAACGCAACTCCGAAGGGTCAATGAAGGTCGCGATGCGGCAGACCTTTGCCAAGGACATCATGACCCACAACCCGGCCTGTCTGGAGCCGGACCGGCTGGCAGGCCGCGCCCTTAATATGATGCAGGAACGTCGAATTTCGGCCGCTTTCGTTCTGCAGGACGGGAAACCTATCGGGCTTATTACTGTGCTGCAACTGCTGAATTCCGGCGTTGCCTGAACCTTCGCCCGCAAACCGAAATGAATAATCGACACGAAACTGCTTGTCGTGTTTTAGTAACGCCAAATGATAACCAACACGGGGACAGATGTGAACCAGATACCCAGCTCCAGCAAGCCCGGCGGCGGCAAGCGCCGTCAGAACGTCGTGGACCTACGCCATGTCTGGAAAATTTTCGGTGACCGCGCGGATGAAGCCTTTGCTGCTATCCAGAAAGACAACCTGAGCAAGGCCGAAGTTCTGGACCGTTTCCAATGCGTCGTCGGCGTCCGCGATGTGAACATCAGCGTCAACGAGGGCGAGGTATTCTGCATCATGGGATTGTCCGGTTCCGGCAAGTCGACGCTTGTGCGCCACGTCAACCGCCTGATCGAACCGACGGCGGGCGAGATCTATATCAACGGCACGGACGTCAACAAACTGAACAAGGAAGAACTGCGTGTGATGCGGGCCGATAATATCGGCATGGTTTTCCAGAACATGGCCCTGCTGCCGCACCGGACCGTCCGCGACAATATCACCTTCGCTCTGGAACTGCGCAATGTTGCAAAGGCGGCCCGCGACAAGGAGGCCGAGCGCGTGATCGAGATCGTCAGCCTGCAGGGCTACGGCGACCGGATGCCGTCGGAACTTTCGGGCGGGATGCAACAACGGGTGGGGCTTGCCCGTGCACTGGCCGCCGATCCCGATATCCTGCTTATGGACGAACCTTTTTCGGCGCTGGACCCACTGATCCGGCGCGGACTGCAGGACGAGTTTCTGGAGCTGTCCAAGAAGATGAACAAGACCACGCTGTTCATCACCCACGATCTGGACGAGGCGATCCGCATGGGTTCCCGCATCGCGATCATGAAGGACGGAGAAATCGTTCAGATCGGTACGCCCGAAGACATCGTAACGAAGCCGGCGGACGATTATGTCGCGCAGTTCGTCGCCGGAATTTCCAAGCTGAAACTGATATATGCCCACACCGTCATGACGCCGGTCGCAGAATACGAGAAATCGACCGGAAAGCTGGAATCGTTGAAGGACTATCCGCAGGCGGGGCCGGATGACGACCTCGACACGCTTGTCGGGTTGGCCGTGGACAGGACCAGACCGGTGGTTATCATGAATGACGGCAAGCCAATCGGCGTCGTCACCAAGGACAACCTGCTGCACGGCATTCAGGGCGAGGCCTGACGGCGCGACTTGAACAAACGCGCCGCCCTTTCATGAAATTTTTGACTTTCAACGACGAAAACGGGCACAGGAAGAACGTCATGGACGCCCTTGGCTTTCGCTGCGAGGTTTCGAACGTTTCCCCATGACCATGCCCGTAGCAACGCAGTCCAGTCAAAGACCGAGACAAATCGGTAACTTCGCTGTACTGTCGTCGGCTCAGGCACGATTTTCAGCCTGATTTAGACAAAGTTAAAATAATGGGAGGTAAATATTATGAGTGTATTTCTTATAGCAGACGTAAAAGTAACGGATGATTCCTGGATTCCGGGTTATGCCGCAAGTGTTCACGATATTGTTGCGAAACATGGTGGAAAATATCTATCGCGCAGTGCAAATATCGAAACGATCGAAGGCGACGGTCTGGATACGACGCTTATCGCTCTTATTGAGTTTCCGTCCCGCGATGCTTTGAATGCTTTCGCCAAAGACCCCGAATATGCTCCATTCGGAAAAGCCAGAGGCGCTGGAAGCGTCAGCCGTTTCCATGTGATCGACGATACAGACGTTGCGGGCACCATTCCCTATCTGCCCAAGGCTGCAGGTTAGCACCGGCGCCTTATACCTGTTTCGGCAGGTTTCAAGTTTTGTCTGGCGCGTCCATGCGCCAGCCGAAATCCGGTAAATTCGAGGATCGAAAATGGCTAAAGCAATTCACAGCATGGTGCGGGTCCTGGACGAAGAGCGTTCGATCAGGTTTTACGAGGCCGCTTTCGGGCTCAAAGTCGCTGATCGACTGGATTTTGACGGGTTCACCCTGATCTACCTTAGAAATGACGAAGCGGATTTCGAACTGGAATTGACCGTCAACAAGGGGCGCAAAGAGGCCTATGACCTTGGCGACGGATATGGACACCTGGCATTTTGTGTCGACGACCTGGAAGCAGAGCACACCAGGTTGAAAGCCGCAGGAATGTCTCCCCGCGACATCGTATCGATGAAGCATGAAGGAAACCTGCTTGCCACTTTCTTCTTCATTCAGGACCCCGACGGATATCAGGTCGAGGTTCTGAAGCGGCACGGCAGGTACCGGTAAACCGGGGACGCAAAGCTACGCTTTGGCCCCGGAGCGGTCCCTTCGAACGCCCCTGCGGGTAGAGGGGCATCAGTTACTGGAGACCAACGCAAACCGTTTCATCAATAGCGCCGAAGCGGGATCCGAACTCCCAGTGTCAGCACCTGAGCCGTATTGTCAAAAGTGAACGGCTGGATGGGTTCTCTGCCGGAGGTAACGGGACTTGCCCCGCCGGAAGCACTGCCGAAATCATAGTGCCGCAGGGCCAGTTCCACAATCACAGGCCATCTTCCGGGGCGCGTAACCTGAAGAGATGCGCCGACACCCACGGACCAGGCAAGGCTCGTCGTCGTGTCGCCTTCGAACGTGCGTACCGGATCAGTGCCGATCGTCGGGTTGTCCGGGTTTTTTGTCCGGGTCCACTCGCCAACCTTGTTGCTCGCAAGGCCGATGCCGGCCACCACGAACGGTTGGAAAATCGAATTGGATCCACGCGCCTCCAATGGGGCGTAAAAAACATTGCCCATCAGACCGCTCGTTTTGATTGACGCGTCGGTTATATCGGCATGAGTTGTACAGGAAGTCGCGTCCGATGCACCGGAGCAGGGCGCTGTAACGCCGCTCGAACCGGTGGTGAACAGCGACACGTCCGCACGAAATCCATTTTGCCAATCATAGCCGTACGCAATCGAACCGAAACCTACAGAATCCTCAAGCGCGGATGCATCGAAGTCAATTCGAGGATCCGACGCTCCGGGCGGCAACCAATAGGCATTATCGAGCGACGGCTTGGCTACGCCCATTTCCATACGCGTATAAGGCCCATAGGTTACGCTTGCGACGCGTTTGCCGAACAGGCTCTGATCTTCCTGCGCGACGACTTCAGTTGCCGAAAACGAGATCATTGCAACAATGAAAAATACACTGATCGAATTAATTAACTTTTTGTGATTCATCTGACCCTCTCAAATTTTCTTGGAATATTTTATAGTGTTCCCGCGTCACCTTTCCAAATCTGCATCACTCATGTCCGGTAGCCCCATGTCCGATAAGTATCGCTTGCCGGATGCTCTCGGCTTTGGCCGCCAGAGCTTCGGCTTCTGCGGCACCTAGCGGCTGTCCGAGGATTACCGACACTGCATAGGCAGTCTCTCGCGTGATGGGGATATTCTTGTCCGAAGCCGTGCCAAGGAAGACAGCGAGAAGCGTATCGTTATCTGTATTGATACCGGCCTTCGCAAGAACCGATGTGCCGTCGAGAGCGTCCTGAAACAGCGCCAAGTTCTGCAGGGGTGAGTCGATGAAACTGACCCCGTCCCAATTGCCCGAAAGCTCTTTGATCATTTGATCCAGATCGAGTCGGTAAAAGTCGGCCATATCCGTCGTGAAACTGCCCAGCGCCTCTTGCAGGGCGCGGTCGATAACGCGTTCGGGCGACCGTACGACGTTCAACCGGCCAAGCTCGACTTCGGGTATTCCCTCTCTCGCCCAGACGGGGCGCCCCCCTGCGCCTCCTGCACCGGCCCCACCCGATCCGCTGCCTTCGCCTTTGGGTCCCTGCCCTTCGCCTCCACCTTCACCGCCACCGCCTTCGCCGTGGCCACCGGAACCGCCGGGACCGCCTGTGTGTCCATCTTCGTGGTCGCCCTCTTCATGACCGTCGTCATGGTTGCCGGATCCGCCAGGCCCCCCTCCATGTGTACCATCTACGATGATATCTCCGGTAGAGTCATGGCTCTCCGCCGAGGCCGGTCCGACGAAATACGCACCCGCGAAAAGGCCGGTCCCGAGAACGGCAATTACCGCAAGTACAGAAACGCCCGATGTGCGGACACGTGCAGAGTTAAGGGTGATAAACATTACAATCTCCAACTGATTATACGTATTTGAAATCGGGCCGCCCGCAGGATTGGCTGGCGGCCCGGAAAGGCTATATGTTTACTACTCGGGGATTGCGTATTCGTGGATAAATTCTATGACCAACCGAGCATCTTCCGCGGCCTGTGTATAGGCATCCAGCGAACCACTGACCGTGATATCAACCGGAATGCCATTCTCGTCCTTAAACAAGTCGGTGTCGGCGTAGATATCCACACCCATTGTCGGGACCCAGTTAGTACCGTCCCAGACCAGAACGTCTGCGGTTACGCCTTCAAAGGTATCGGACCGGTCATAGCTGAAACTGGAGTAGTCAATATCGGAATAGGTGACATCGCCGACTGTAACTGTATTTATCCCTAGAAACGCATCCAGATAAGCGATCTCATCTTTGGTGAACGGGCTGGTCTTGTCCGTCGCGGCGGCAAGGAAGGCCGCAGACGCTGCCAGATCGGCGTCCGTGATTTTCCCATCTACCAAGAAGTCATAATCACTACCCACAAGATCGCTGGGAGTAAGATTCGAGATAGATCCGGTGGTCAGCAACGCGGTGTAAATTGCCAGATTCTCCAGCGGGGAATCGATGGTTTTTTCCACGCCGTCGATGGTCAGCACCAACCGGCCGGCCGCATCCACCGAAATCGCCGAAGCTGCCTTGAGAACGGTGACCACCTCTTCTGTACGCGTCTCGAGTACATCCCCAGGCGCACGACCGACGTTTAAACGTCCGATTTCAACTGGAATGGCCTCTGAAAGATCGACCGGCTTTCCCTCTTCATCCAGTTCAATCGGCAGGCCGTCGGCGTCGATCGGCTGGACAAAACCGTCAGGGGTAAGGAGGGGAATACCGTCGTCATCGCGCAGGATAACGAACAGGTCGCCGTAAAGGTCGCCCCTTCCGGTGCCACCGGCATTTGTGCCACCTGCATTCGCACCACCGGAATTGTCGCTGCCGCCACCAGCACCGCCTGCGTTGGCGCCCCCGCTGCCGGAACCGCCGCTGCCACTTGGCCC
>JAHEFH010000034.1:19945-22126 GCA_024640245.1 Paracoccaceae bacterium
GCCGCCTGCATTCTCGCCGCCGGTACCGCCAGCGTTTTCACCGCCGGTGCCACCCGCGTTATCACCGCCGGAACCGCCTGCATTTTCGCCGCCGCTACCTTGACCTGCCGCAAGTGCGAGGGAGGGTGTAAAGGCAATTGGTGTGGCAGCCAAAACCAGCGCCGCGGTGCCGCACAGTAGCCGGTAGGCTGTTGAAGTTTTGAAAATCGATGTTCGGTACATCTCGTACTCCCATACTAAGTTAAAGTTGCCTGCCAACATGCCAACCAACAAAGGGTCGAACTTTGATCTATATCAAAATTTGAATATATTAATTACTGTGGGACAGTTGAGTGGCTTTCATGCGCTACGCCCGGTTCCGGATTTCTGGGATTTTTCAATGATTTATTCTCGGGACACACAAAGGCTCCGCTGGTAATTTCGGTTGGAATATTTTTTCATCTCAAGAACGGAAGCAACTACCGGCCCCGCGATACCCGAGAGCTTCGATCCGACTTCGGGCAGCTTGGGATGTGAAGGTTTATGATTCAGGGCATTTACCGACAAGCGGCACGAAACGCCCGCCTTGTTCTATCGTTAGATATATGGCTACGGTGAGCCTCGACGGGCATGGTCATTGTGGCGAATGCCCGAATTGTTTTACAACATTATCGACAATGGCCGGTGCGTTCACGGCCCGGCACACAGGAGAGTCCGATGGCCAAGACAAGAGTCACATACTTCGATTTTGCAGGCGGCAGGGGAGAAGAAGTGCGGCTGGCACTGACAATCGCCGGCCTGCCTTTCGAAGATAACCGCATCGACCCGAAGACGTTTGGGCAAATGAAAGCCGACCTGCCCTTCGCATCGCTGCCAATTCTCGAAATAGAAGGCCACGGGGTTTTTGGTCAGACAAATGCAATCCTGCGCTTAATTGGCCGCCAACACGGGCTGCACCCGTTGGAACTGTTCGAGGCGGCCCGCCATGATGCGCTGATGGACGCGGCCGAAGATTTGCGGCACCGGATTTCGCCCACAACGCAAATCCGGAATGCGGCCGAGAAAACGGCCGCGAGGCAGCAACTGGCCGACGACTATATTCCGCAATGGGCACATTGCATTGAACGCCTGATCGGTGAGGGCCCCTTTGTCGGCGGGGCGCAAGCGGGCGTTGCCGATATCAAACTGTACATGGTGGACAAATGGATCAGCGGCGGAAACGTCGATGATATTCCAACGGATATTTTTGATCCCTATCCCAAGCTCAAGGCCGTAGCCAACGGAATAAAAAACCACCCCGCCGTTGTTGCCTGGTATGCGTCCTGAGAACGGTTCGCCCGATCAACGCGAAGGCGGGTAAGAGTTCCCGGCGCGTCGCGCGCGCCATTCGGCTTTTGTGGCAGACACCCCCATAGCGGGGAAATCGTCTGCCACGAGACTCGCGATACTGAAAGCAACCGGGTTCAGGACCCGGTCACTTGAACAGCTTGCCCAGACCCTTGAGCACTTCTTCCTCCAGCTTCTTCTTCGCCGCGTCTTCAACGCTTTGTCCTTCTTCGGTTGGAAGCTTCAGCTTCTCTTTCACCTTGTCCTCGACCTTCTTTTTGACGGCTTCTTTTTCTTCCTTCAGGTTCTGGTCGATCACCTTTTCCATATCGGGCCAGATTTTCGGGTCCGCCCAAGGGCCGCGTATCCTGACCGGTATTATGATGCCGCCTTCCACGTCGGCACCACCCGTCTTGGGAGTGAAGAGATAGTCGATGTCCCGTGCGCCCAGCCCGACACGGCCCTCGCCGGTGGCGGAGACGATCGGCAACTTCAGAAGCAGGTCCTTGTTATAAAGGTTCCCCTTGTCCATCGTGAACGTCGCCGACAGGCTGTCGAACACGGTCGTGCCGCCGGTTGCCAGACCGCTGCGCATCAGGCTGTCGAGGTCTATGCCCTTGATCGTTCCGCGTCCCACCGAAACGCCGCCCTTTCCGGACAGAGAATTCATGATTGCATGCACCGAGTTGCCGCCGCCAAGGAACTCCACAGTCGCATCTGCCTGACCGGTGAATCTGCTGATCCCGGCCAGATCCGTGAGCAAAGACTGCATCTCGACCCCGCTTCCATTTATTGATCCGCCTATGCTTAGACCCTTGCGATTATTCACAATAACCTGTCCTGCGAGCGTGCCGGAATATCCTGCCAACCGATTTA
>JAHEFH010000152.1 GCA_024640245.1 Paracoccaceae bacterium
CGCCGGGCTTCAGCGAGGTGACGCCCGGCCCAACTTCCAGCACGATGCCTGCGCCCTCATGCCCGAGGATGGCCGGAAACAGACCTTCCGGATCGGCGCCCGACAGGGTGAACTCGTCGGTGTGGCAGATGCCGGTAGCCTTGATCTCGACCAGCACCTCACCGGCTTTCGGACCTTCCAGATTGACCTCCATCACCTGTAGTGGTTTTCCGGCTTCCATCGCGACCGCAGCCCGTGTCCTCATCGTCATTCTCCTAAAATATCTGTTACAACGCCAGCTACCGGCGCAAATTCCTACGCCCCGAATAGAGCGGTGGCAGCGGCAAAAATCAATGGCAAATCCCTAGAGTCTGCGGAAACGCAGCCGCGTGGTCTGGCGGTAGGGTCGGTCGGGCGTATGGATGATGTCGCCGAATCCGGGCGTGTTGAGCGCGTTCGGAAAATACTGCGGCTCCAGACAGACGGCCTCGCATGGCCCGAACGGCGCGGTCAGCCAGTGGCCGGTATAGACCTGCAGCCCCGGTTGATCGGACTCCATCGCCATTTCGAACAGGCCCGGCGCGCGCAGCACGGCGACCCGCCGCAATCCGGATCCGTCAGGCACATAATTTTCGTCGATATTGTGACCGTCCCGCGCCATGTCGGCCAGCCTGTGGAACTCTGACAGGTCATGGACGCCGGTGGCCGGAAGGATCTGTCCCGTCGGGATAAGGTCGTCGTCCGTCGGGCAATAGGACGGCGCCTCCAGTTTCAGCGACATGTCGAGCTCACGTGACAGATAGTAGTTGTGCTGCGCCAGATTGATCGGTGTCGGACCGGACGGCGTCGCCGTCATGTCATAGGTAAGGACATCGTCTGCGACGGACATTTCCACGGTCACCTTGACGGAACTCGGAAAACCCTGATCGCCGTCGCCGGAGTGCAGGGTCAGGCGCACCGCAGTGTTAGCGCTGTCGGTTTCCAACGTCCATTGCCGCTTGCTGAAACCGTCCGTTCCGCCGTGCAACTGGTGGCCCTTCCAGTTCGCCGAGATGTCATAGCGCCTTCCGGCCATTTCGAATGCGGCGTTCGATATCCGGTTGGCGACGCGTCCTGCAATTGCCCCCAAATAGAAGGGATTGTCCTGATAACTGTCGATATCGGGATATTCGAGCAGGGTTTCCGTCCCGTCGAACCGGATCGAACGGGTCGCGGCGCCGAGCGTCAGGACAGATACTTCGAGCATTCCGGAGGACAGTGTGGCCTGTGTGAAATCCTGCCCGGCGGCAGTGCGGTGTTGAGTGAGTGTGACCATTTGCGCTGTCCGGTTCATGAGGTATCTTCACCTTGGTAGCGCGCCGCGCCGCGTCCGGTCAATGCGGCAACATCCAAATAAGCGTTTACGTTTTTTGGCTATCGATTTAGAACCGATGGAACGCGGCAGGGCAGCCCGGGATATTCAACACGCCAGCTGAAAAGGACGAAAACCATGAGCCGGACACTTGTCGGAGACCTGGGTGGAACCAACACGCGCTTTGCGATTTCCGTTGATGGCGAGGCGGAACTGACGCATGTGAAGCAGTTCAGGAACGCGTCCTTTCCTGATTTCGACGATGTGCTGTCGCTCTATCTGGCAGAGGCCGGCGACCCCGACCTGTCGGGAGTCTGTATCGCCGCTGCCGGACCCGTGGCCATGGGTGAGCTACGCATGACCAACATTAACTGGGTGCTTTCAGAGGCCGGGCTGCGCAAGAGACTGGGCGTCGACACCGCCCTGCTGATCAACGACCTTCAGGCATTTGGCTATGCTCTGGAGGTTCTGGGCCACGACGATCTTGTGGGCGTGTGCAACGCGAATGCGCCGGCCATTCCGCAGGGTCAGAAACTCGTCGTCAACCTCGGCACCGGCTTCAATATCAGCGTAACCACCACCTCGGTCGGCGGCAAGGTTTTGGCGCTGCGATCGGAAACCGGCCACGCCAGCATGCCGTCGATCATCATAGACGCGCTGGAGGGCCATGTGTCGGAGGATGACCTGGACGAGCTTGTAACCTACGAGAAACTGTTTTCCGGCCGCGGGCTGGAATGGCTCTATCGCAAGATGTCGGGTGCGAACGCTCCGGCGCGCTCGGGCAAGGAAATTGTCGATGCGGCGATGGCGGCGTCCCCGGATGAGGATTGTCTGTCGACCGTCGGACTCTACGCCGAAGCGACCGGCCTGCTCTGCGCTGATCTGGTCAAGCACTTCCTGCCGACCGGCGGTATCTATCTGACGGGCTCGGTTGCGACCATGTTGCGCCACAAGGCCCTGGCCGATGCTTTCTATGACTGCTTCCAGTCCGCGCCGTCATTGCCGAACCTGCCGAAAGAAATCCGCTGTTCGCTGATTAACGATCCCTTCGCGGCGCTCAAGGGCTGTGCTTTCCTGATCGATTCAGAAGTCTGACACGGGAAACGGCGCGCCCCGTAGGGCGCGCAGATCCTTGACGATCAGTCCTCGGTCGGGCCGCCGGCCTTTTTCCAGTCGCCGAAACCGCCGACGTTAAAGACGTTCTGGAACCCCATTTCCTTCAGCGTCTTGCCGGCCAAGGCAGCCTGACCGCCAGCACCGCACACCAGACAGATTTCCGCATCCTTTTTCAGGGCGGGGTGGTGATGGGGCGTCGCGTCATCGGCGGCGAATTCGATAAAGCCGCGCGGAACACGGACCGCGCCGGCGATTGTGCCGGATTTCGCGATGTCCGCAGAATCGCGCACATCTAGGAAAACGGCCGCGGACCCGTGCTTTTTGATACCCTCCTCGACAGGTATCCTGGGTACATGGGTGTGGGCTTCTTTGAGAAAGTCTTTTGCGGTTTTCACGGGGTTGCTCCTGTAGCTGATGAATCAATTGTCTTCATCGTGGAACTTAGAGCGAAACCCCAAGATAGCAACCGAATCCGGCAGATTGCCGGTCAGGGCGGCGGCGTCAGATTTCGCAGGTATTCATCCACGTCATGGCGCGCCGGAATCGCGGCGGCGGCCCCGTGGCGCGACACTTGCAGGGCGGCGGCGGCGGCGGCTTCTGTCATCGCCTCGCGGATCGTCCGGCCCGCGTCCAGCGCGGCGATGAAATATCCCAGATAGGTATCGCCCGCGCCGGTGGTATCGACCGCCTGCGCCGGCAGGGCGGGCACCTGTGTCACCTCGGTCCCGTGGCGATAGCGCGATCCGTTTGAACCCAGTGTCACCAGCCATGCCAGATCGGGATGTCCCGCCTCGAACTCCGGCAGGGCATCCAGCAGCAATAGCGCCTCGCCCTCGTTCAGGACCAGCATGTCGATGCTGGCAGAAACGGATTGAATATCCGCCGCAACAAACGGGGCGGCGGAATAGGCAACGCGCATCCCGAGCGCCTTTGCTCTGGCCGCGGCATAGGCAACCAGGTTGGTTTCGTTCTGCAGGATTAGCCAGTCGCGCGGTTCGGCCTGTTCCAGTGCCTTGTCAATCTGGGCTTCTGTAATGGCATGGTTCGCGCCAGTGAAAAGCACGATGGAATTCTCCGCCGCGGCATCGACATAGATGACAGCGTGGCCGGTCGCTTGGTCCAGCGAACGGATATGCGCCTGATCCAGTCCAAGCCTCAGGAACGGTTCCAGCACCCACTCGTCTCCCTTGCCGATGGCACCGATGTGGTGGGTGACGGCGCCCGCACTCGCCGCGGCAATCGACTGGTTCGCACCCTTTCCGCCCAGTCCGCGGCTGTAGTCCAGCGCTGACACGGTCTCGCCCGGGCGCGGCAGGGACGGCACGCGATAGACATGGTCTATATTGATCGATCCGAGATTGAAAATGGCCATGGTCGTGTTCCTTTCAGACAGCTTTATCCTATCATGCTCTGACTTGGACGCACAGTAACGAACACGCGGCTTGCACCCGGTTCGGGGACTGAATATTCAGGTCAGCAGGCGCTGCATGGAAATCATAGACCAGAGGAGGACTCGCCAATGTCACATCAGGAAATCATAAAGGCTTGCGGCTTGAGCGGCGCGGAAACCACTGGCGGGACCCTCAGGGTGATCACGCCGGTCGACGGGTCCGAGATCGCGGCATTGGAGCCCCACTCCAAAGAGCAGGCTCAAGCGATGATTACAAAGGGCGTTACCGCGTTCAAGGCGTGGCGGAAGGTGCCCGCGCCGCGTCGCGGCGAGCTTGTGCGGTTGCTGGGGGACGAGTTACGCGCAGAAAAAGAACGCCTTGGCCGTCTGGTGTCGCTGGAATGCGGCAAGATATATCAGGAAGGTCTGGGCGAGGTGCAGGAGATGATCGATATCTGCGACTTTGCCGTCGGCCTGTCCCGGCAGCTATACGGCCTGACGATCGCCTCGGAACGTCCCGGCCACGCGATGCGCGAATCATGGCACCCGATGGGTGTCTGCGGGGTTATCACGGCCTTCAACTTTCCGGTCGCGCCGTGGTGCTGGAACGCTGCGCTGGCGCTGGTCTGCGGCGATCCGGTGATTGCGAAGCCCTCCGAGAAGACACCGCTCTGCGGTCTGGCGATTCAGAAAATCTGTGACAGCGCGATGAAACGGTTCGGGGACGATGCGCCTGACGGATTGATCCAGACCCTGATTGGCGGCCGCGATCTGGGCGAAGTCCTGACCGCGTCGCGGGATGTAGCGATCATTTCGGCCACCGGTTCCGTGCCGATGGGCAAGGCTGTGGCGGGCGAAATGTCACGGCGGCTGGGCAAGACCATTCTGGAGCTCGGTGGCAACAACGCGATGATCGTCGCGCCCTCTGCCGATCTGGAAATGGCGCTGCGGGCAATCGTGTTTTCGGCGGTCGGTACTGCCGGCCAGCGCTGCACCTCTCTGCGCCGGCTGATCGTTCACAAGGATGTCTACGACGACCTCGTGCCGCGACTGGTGGCGGCTTACAAGACTCTGCCGATTGGCGATCCGCTAGCCAAGGGCACGCTGGTCGGACCGTTGATCGACCGTCAGGCACTCAAGGCAATGGAAGCGTCTTTGGAGCAAGCCGAGGAAGAAGGCGGCACGCTGCATGGCGGCGGGCGGGTTCTGACTGACAAGTTTCCGCAGGCGGCCTATGTCGCGCCCGCGATCGTCGAAATGCCCGAGCAGTCCGAAGTCATGTACAAAGAGACCTTCGCCCCGATCCTCTACGTGGTGAAATACTCTGATCTGGAACAGGCGATCGCCTTGCAGAATGCCGTGCCGCAGGGCCTGTCATCCTGCATCTTTTCGACGGACGTGCGGGAAACCGAGACCTTCTTATCGGCTGTGGGCTCCGACTGCGGCATCGCCAATGTGAATATCGGCCCGTCTGGCGCCGAAATCGGCGGAGCCTTCGGGGGCGAGAAGGAAACCGGCGGCGGACGCGAGAGCGGATCGGACGCCTGGAAAGGCTACATGCGCCGGCAGACTGCGACCATCAACTATTCGCGGGAATTGCCGCTGGCGCAGGGTATAAAATTCGAGATCTGAGCGGCGATGGCGCGCGACGCATCTAACTTGTGGAGCGCGGATAGTCCGCCTGCGGCGGACCCGCGCACGCTCTCGGACGACGTTGTTGCAGACGTCGCGATCATCGGTGGCGGTATCACGGGCCTATCGGCGGCGCTGCATCTGGCGTTGGCGGGTGTCAGGGTCCGTGTGCTGGAGGCGAACCGCATCGGTCACGGCGGTTCGGGTCGCAACGTCGGGCTTGTCAACGCAGGACTGTGGACGCCGCCGGAGGTTGTGACGGCGACCTTGGGAAAAGAGGCTGGTGCGCGGCTTAACGGGGTCTTGGCGGACGGACCGCAGTTGGTCTTCGATCTGATCGCGAGGCACGGTATCGCTTGCGCGGCAACCCGCAACGGAACTCTGCACTGCGCGGAAACCGACAGCGGTTTGCGGAACCTTGAAAACAGGTTCCGTCAGCTTTCCGCCATGGGCGCGCCTGTCCGCCTGCTCAATACGACCGAGACCGTCGCCCGCACCGGATCGCCGTGGTTTCGCGCCGCGCTCTGGGACGGACGCGCCGGCACCATCCAGCCGCTTGCCTATACGCATGGACTGGCACGCGCGGCGCGTGCGGCGGAAGCGGCGATTCACGAGAATTCGGCGGTGCA
>JAHEFH010000035.1 GCA_024640245.1 Paracoccaceae bacterium
GCCTGATCAGTCCGGTGTTTTGTCCAATGTGTATCGTTACGATTGCCAGTAAATAAGTCCACTATGATGACTAGACCACTCGGTTTGTTATTTTCAATTTTCGGCATGGCAACTTGCGCCTCTGCCGATACCGTCAGCTTGCCAACTTATTTACAGCGGCTCGACAATGCCGAGGTCAACTTCAACGGTCACATACAGTACCAACAAGACGAGCGTGGCGACGATGACTTCGTTTTCTTTGATGAAGACGGCGTCAGCTTTCCCGTCACACTTGATACCGACAGGAAAACGCGAGAAGAGATTGAGGCCGAGTGCGCAGACGACGGATTCTTTTTGAGTTTGATCGATCGTTGCAAAATCGAGGGTCTGGGAACGATCGACATTCGGGGTAATCGCATACACCTGAAAATCGAGGTGATTGAGGATCTGTCAAGGCCCGCAAGATAACCGGACCACAGGTGTTCATAGTGTGCCAACGCAGGACCATTTCCCGATCAGCCATCCGCTTTTGCAATCTGGCTGGTCAACACCACCACACCCTTGCAATAGGGCGCCGGCAAGAGGCCCAAGGGAAGCTGGCGTTCACATTAGATGCGTGACATGGTTTGGCATGTTCGAAAGTAAGTTCCTCCCGTATTGGGTTACAGTTTTCACGGTCCTGTCGGCCGTGGCAATCTTGTACCTTATGGGCAGAGTGCCGATCTGCACTTGCGGCTATGTAAAATTTTGGCACGGACAAACAATGAGTGCCGAGAATTCACAGCACATCATGGACTGGTACACACCGAGTCACCTGCTCCACGGCATCCTGTTTTATGCCGTTCTGTTTGCGTTCGCTTCAAAACTGTCTTTCGCAGTTCGAATGGCGGTTGCGACCTTCATCGAAGCCTTCTGGGAAATTCTCGAAAATACCAACGCAATAATCGAGCATTACCGGGCCGTCACGATATCACTGGATTATTTTGGCGACTCCGTCGTCAACTCAACAGCAGATATTTTGACTATGTTGCTCGGGTTCTGGCTGGCAAGGTACATTCCGGTTTGGTTGTCGGTCTTCATGGTGATCGGTTTCGAGCTGCTCACGCTTTACATCATACGCGACGGTCTGGCGTTAAACATAATTATGTTCCTGTATCCGTTGGACGCCATCAAAGAGTGGCAAACCCTATAAAGGTGTACTGCGAGCGTCCACAAGGTGTACCCGCGCTGTAGAACGACCCGCGCCTTTATAATTCCTTGCAGCCGGTCGCTGCGAACCATGGCAGCAAAGCGGAAGATACTTTCTGCCGCGGCCTTTCTGTTCATAATCATGTGACCGGTCTTCCCGTAACTACTCGACCCTATCCGCGGCGCAACTGGTTGAAGCACATCGCGCTCCGCGCCGATATTTAGTGGAAAGTGAAAATAATCAATTCTTCGGGAGCTGAGGCTCTTTCGTTCAAAAGGTTGATTCACGTCAATACTCTCGGCTTCTTACGGGTCTAGGGGTAAGCCTCAACGGACAGAGGAGATTCTGCCATGAGTGTTTCCAGAAGATCAATAATGTTTGCCGCAGTCATAGTACCAGTACTGTCGGCGTTCCCCGTATTCGCCGAAAGTGTCGTCAGCGTTTCCCTTTGGGATAAACCGGACATGGACATGGCCGGCGGCCTAGGGCACGGCATGGGGGGGATATGGCCACGGCCAACATGGGCATCACACTTTCCGCCAAGTCTGTGAACGCCGGGAAAGTGACATTCGAAGCCAACAATGATTCAAAAGATGTTGTGCATGAGATGGTCGTTGCCCCCCTAGCATCACCGGACGCCATTCTGCCTTTCAACGAAGGCGAAGGCAAAGTCGACGAGGACGCTGCCGGTCATATCGGTGAAGTTGCGGAACTGGAACCGGGTCAATCCGGTGCCCTGACCGTAAATCTGAAGCCCGGAACCTACATTCTTTATTGCAATATTCCTGGCCACTACATGGCCGGAATGTGGACCACCATTGAAGTGAAGTAGGTATTGGTTGGAGTCCCGCACCGTCGGGACTCCTTCCCCGCTCTTCGGTCGCTCACGCTCCACAAAAAGCGGCGTCTAGCATTTGATTTTACTTGGCTTCGTGCAACGCCAGCGTCAAAGCAGCTAGTTTTCCGGCCAGATGGCGCCGTAAAGTGACGGAGAGCCTTGCTCCGTCTCTCGCTTCCAGGGCGGCGAGAATTTCATTGTGCTCTTCCATGGCGGATTGCCAGCGTTCGTCTGAAAGGTTCGCGAGAAACCGCGCACGCTGGACCCGGCCGTAAAGACTGCGATGATGACTGGCGAGTGTGGGATTGTCCGCGGCTTTGAGGATGCGCCCATGAATCTCCTGATTGTACTGGAAATAGGTACTCAGGTCTCTGGCGCTATAGGCCTGCTCCATTTGGGCCTGCGCCTTGCGAATGGACTGGATATCGCGGTCGGATATCTTTTCGCAGGCCAGTTCTCCCGCCGCTCCTTCCAATGCCGCAAGAACCGGAAACACTTCTTGCAGATCCGACAACGTGACCGGAACGACAATCGCCCCTCGGTTCACATTCAACTGGATCAACCCTTCTTTCGATAGCACTTTCAAGGCTTCGCGCAGCGGTGTGCGGGACACCCCGAATTGTTCCGTCAGTTGCTTTTCATTGATCCTCTCTCCCGGCGTCAACTTGCAGTCGATGATCATCTCACGCAGGATGTCCGCCAGTTCCTCATGCAGAGATTTGCGTGCGATTGAGTTCTGAGCAGTTTGATCTTTCAAATCGAATTCCTTCTTTCAATACCCAACACTTAACGGGTTCCACGCGTGGGAATCCACAATGTTCGGTGAAATGCTTTACCGGCACCAAAATATGTCGCGTTTCTGCCAGTAAACAAAAATGCATTTCAGTGTAAAAAATGAATTCATTATTTTAAATAAATAATGTATTAATATGGCAAGACTTTAACTGAAAGGAATCACCGTGCGCAAAGCAGGACGTCATTTTTTGCAAATCCCGGGACCGTCGAGCGTTCCGGACCGTGTTTTACGGGCCATCGACAACCAAACGATGGACCATAGGAGCCCCGAGTTCGGAGAACTTGGTCAGGCCGCCATCACTGGCATGAAGTCGATCTTCAAGACTTCCAACCCGGTCATTATTTATCCGGCTTCGGGCACAGGCGCGTGGGAAGCCGCTTTGGCCAACACCCTATCGCCTGGCGACAAGATCCTCATGTGCGAAACCGGAAACTTCGCGATGATGTGGCAGAAGCTGGCCCGAAAACTCGGGTTGGAACCGGTGGTCATCGATACCGACTGGCGGGTTGGCGCGGATGTCGAGGCAATCCAAGACCACTTGGCCAAGGACAAGGCGCACGAAATCAAGGCGGTCTGTGTCGTGCACAACGAAACATCGACCGGCTGCGTATCCGAAATCGCAAAGGTGCGCGGCGTCATCGACGACACCAACCACCCGGCGCTTTATATGGTCGACACTATTTCGTCGCTGGCTTCGATCGACTACCGCCACGACGACTGGGGTGTGGATGTGACCGTCGGCGGGTCGCAAAAGGGTCTGATGCTGCCGCCCGGACTGTCATTCAACGCACTCAGCGACAAGGCAATCGAAGCCTCGAAAGCGGCTGGCCTGAAGCGATCATATTGGGACTGGGCCGAAATGATGGGGCCGAACGAAACCGGTTTCTTCCCCTATACACCCGCGACCAACCTGCTCTACGGACTTGTGGAGGCGGTCAAGATGCTGCATGAGGAAGGGCTTGAAAACGTTTTTGCCCGTCACAAACGTCACGGCGAGGCGACACGTATCGCAGTCCAGTCCTGGGGCCTTGAAACGCTCTGCCGCAACCCCGCCCATTACTCCGGTGTGCTAACCGCGGTAATGATGCCCGAAGGCCACTCGGCGGACGCCCTGCGCAAGGTGATTCACGAGAAACTCAACATGTCGCTGGGCAACGGCCTTGGACGTCTGAAGGACCGTGTTTTCCGCATCGGGCATCTTGGTGATTTCAATGACCTGATGCTGGGCGGCACGCTGGTCGGTGTGGAAATGGGCCTGTCGATGGCAGGCGTTCCGCATCAGGAAGGCGGCGTTCAGGCAGCCCTTCGCCACCTCAAGGAAACCGTCTGACACAACTGCCGCGCACTTGGTGCGCAGCTCTCTTCCTCCCTGAACTGGCGGGTGCTTCGGCATCCGCCTCTTTTTTAAAAGGCGTCCGAAAAGCCGCGCGACATATAGGCGCCGTAGCCTTTTTCACCGACGATCCGGCCATCATCGGCAATCACCTTGCCGCGCAGAACCGTTTTCACCGGCCAACCGGTCACCTTGAAGCCTTCATATGGCGTGTAGTCCGAACCGTGATGCAGGATATCCTGCGTAATGGTCTTTTGCATGCCCGGATCCCACAGGGCGAAATCGGCGTCGCTACCGATTGCGATGGTTCCCTTTTGCGGATACATCCCATAGAGCCGCGCCGGTCGGGTCGAGGTCAGATCTACGAACTTCTGGATCGAGATACGGCCCTTGGTCACACCTTCGGAGAAAAAAATCGGCAGGCGGGTTTCAACCCCCGGGATACCGTTGGGCACCCACTTGAAAGAAGTCCGCGCTTTGGGATTGTCCTTTCCGGTGCCGCCAGACCCCTGATAACGGAACGGGCAGTGATCGGACGAAAATATGTCGAAGGTTCCGTCGCGGATGCCCTCCCAGATCGCGGCCTGGCTATCGAGATCACGCGGCGGCGGGGAGCAAACGTATTTCGCCCCCTCGAAATCCATGTTCAGGCCTTTCATGTCATCTTCGACCAGCGTTATGTACTGCGGACAGGTTTCGGCATAGACCTTGAGGCCGCGCTTGCGCGCCCACTGCACCTGCTCCATCGCATCGCGACCGGACACATGCACGATGACGATCGGCACGTCGACCAGTTCGGCATGGCTGACAGCACGGTGTGTTGCCTCGCGCTCTGCAACGCGTGAATGTGACTGTCCGTGATAGAAGGGGGCCGTCTTGCCGGCGGCTTCCAGCTTTCGGGTCATAAACTTGATCGCGTCGTGGCCCTCTGCGTGGACCATTACGAGGGCGTTCTCCTCTTTGGCGACCTGGAACACGTCCAGCAATTCGGCATCCGACAGGACCAGATCGTCATAGGTCATGAAAACCTTGAAAGAGGTGTAGCCGTCTTTGACCAACGCGGGCAGTTCCTGCCCCAGAACCTGCGGAGTCGGATCTGATACGATCAGGTGGAACGAGGTATCGACATAGCAATTGCCCTCGGCCTCTTTGTGGTAGTCCTCGACACAGGCGCGCAAGGATTTACCCTTGATCTGCAAGGCGAACGGCATGACGGTGGTGTTGCCTCCGGCGGCGGCGGCCCTCGTGCCACTCTCGAAATCATCGGCCATGATCGTGCCGTCATCTGTCGGCTGCGACATGTGCACATGCCCGTCGACACCGCCCGGCAATACCAGCAGACCGGTCGCGTCGATCTCCTGACGCGCACCACTGACATTTTCGCTGATTTCGACGATTTTGCCGTTCCGCACGCCGATTTCGGCGCGATACTGATCCGCCGCGGTCACGACTGTTCCGCCCTTGATCGCCAAATCGTAACTATGCATGGTTATTCTTTCCTCATACACCGGCGATCTTCAGAATTCGGCCCTAAAGGGCGCCGGACGCTTGTTCCTCTTGTTCCTTGGACCGCAGAACACCGATCGTCACGCGGCCGGATTCCTGCAAGTGGACACGCCAGATATTCGCGGCCCTTTCGGCGTCCCCATCGCGGAACGCCTGCATGACATCCTCGTGCTCCTGCATCGCCTGCTCCCAGCGTTCGTTTTCGTGCACAGCGATAAACCGGACCCGCGCGACACGGACGTTCATTTTCTGGTGCGTGTGCTGCAAAACCGGGTTGTGGGAGTTCGCAACGATCGCGGCGTGAATCCGGCTGTTTACTTCGAAATAAGCTTCGAGATTGCGTGTCTCGTAGTATTCCCGCATCTCCGCGTGCATTGCTTCCAGCTCGGCCAGTTCGGCTTCTGTCATACGTTCCGCCGCCAGCTTCGCACCGAGCGCCTCCATCTCGGCGATCACTTCAAACAGGGCGACGGTCTCTTCCACCGAAACCGGCAGAACACGTGCACCGCGGTTCGGAGTGAGTTCAACAAGTTGCTCCTCTGCCAGCACCTTGATTGCTTCACGCAGCGGCGTCAGAGAGACGCCCAGCTTTTCGGCAATTTCGGTAAAAGGGATTTTCTTGCCCACCTCCATCTCGCCATTGACGATCATGGCCCGAAGCCGTTCTGCAACCTGTTCGTTCAGCGGCTGTCGGCTCAGCGCGACCTTGCGGGCCTGCGGAGACCCCAAAAGGTTTCTCTGTTTCAACAACTTGACATTTGGTAGAGCCAATTTCAATTCCTCCCGCTCCCGGTTCCGGTGTAGCCTCGGATAGGCGTTGCCAAAAGATTAGGCAACCAATTTTCCGTCAGCGCCGGATCAGGGGTGCACTTGCTTAGTAGTAATTTATTACTAATCAAGTGTTTGTTCAATTCCTAATTAATTATATAATGAAAAAAAACAGAATCAACCGATTCCCGAATTCCAAGGAGCTTACCCAAATGCCGAAAACTTTCCGAACGCCAGAGGCGCTGGCGAAGCGTTTGCTTGCCGTCCGCCAAGGGGCGCCCAGAATTACGGAAGAAGAACTGGACGGCTTTCCGGCAGACAATGAGACCGCATACCGGACACAAACGCTCGTGACAGAAAAACTCGGTCCGGTGGGCGGTTTCAAGACGGCCCGGAAAAAGGATGTCGAGGAACAGATCGCCGCGCCGATATATTCCCGCAGCATCAAGCCGTCGCCCGCGGAATTTTCCCGATCCGAAATCGACAGCATCGGCATAGAGCTTGAGATCGGCTTCCACATCGATGAAGCTCTCCCCGATCCGGTAGATCCGGCCTTCGAAGAACTGGTCCGGCAACGGGTGTCTCCGGTCGCGGTTATCGAGGTTTGCGATACAAGGTTTGAAAACCTGAAAGGGGCTTCTCCATTCCAGAAGCTCGCCGACAACCAAGTGAACGGAGGCCTCGTCGTCGGCACCCCTCTGGCCGACTGGGCCGATCTGGACATGTCCTCGGCCAATGCCAAGCTGGTCTTCGGCGACGAAACGGTTCTGGACGGGCCCGCACCCGTGCCGGCCGGCGATGCCTTCAAGACCCTGCTGGGCATAGTGCGGCAGTTGGGCGACCATTGCGGCGGACTGAAGCCCGGCCAGTACGTCATTACCGGCTCCCTCAACGGCTTGCCGTTTATCGAACGTGGCGTGCCCGTCACTGCCAGTATTGAAGGACTCGGCGAATTAAGGGTGAACTTCCCGCTTTAAGATGTTTATGCAGAGGCGGCGGCGGGCCATTGCCAGCCAGCCTTGTCTCTGTCTGCAAAAACCTTTGCGACCTGCAGCAATTGCTCTTCGGATCCAAGGTCGCCGACAAGCTGAAATCCGACAGGCATCCGGTCACTGTCAGGCACTGAAGGCACCGCAATTGCCGGATGACCGGATGCGTTGACCCAGCCGGTATAGACCGCATGACCGCGAGGACCGACGGGGCGGCCGTCGATCTCGGTCGGATAGGCTAGACCTGCCGACCACGGCTGCGCCGCACAAGACGGCGTCATTATCAGATCCCACTCGGCAAATGCTTGGGACACGTCCGACCGGAATTTCTTGACGGTTTCCAGACCGGTCCAGAAAGTGCTGGCCGAAACGCGCGCACCCTCCTCCGCCATCTCCAGATACTGCGGTCCGGCTTTTTCATTCATTGTCGAATTGGCGTCGCGAAGGCTGGCAAGCCCCACTTTGGAAATCAGACTCCAGAATTCGTTCAGGGCATCCATTTCGAATGGGATATTGCCAGAGATGACCGTGTGACCAAGCGATTCCAACCTAGATGCAGCCGCCCTGACGGACTGACGGATCGACGGTTCGCAAGGGTTGTTGCCGAATTGCTCGACAAAAAGAATTTTCAGCGGACGATCCGCCAGCGAAGGGGTTGCGACAGCGCGAGACGCCGGATCGGCGCGATCCGGTCCCGCCATTATGGAATATAACAGGCGCGTATCCTCGACGGTGCGGGCCACCGGGCCCGCGACTTCGAAATCCAGCAAGAGTTGAGGCAGACCGCCAGCTCTCGGGACGCGGCCTATGGTCGGCTTCAACCCGAACAATCCCGTATAGGAACAGGGGCGGCGGATCGAGCCGCCACCGTCCGTTCCGATCGCCGCCGAGGCCAGCCCGGCGGCAACGGCCGCGACCGAACCTCCGCTTGAGCCGCCTGGCGTAAGTTCGGGGTTCCAGGGGTTTCCGGTAACGCCGAACCGCCGGTTGGCGGTGTAGCCCTCGACCGCGAATTCCGGCAGGTTCGTCTTGCCTATGAAGACCGCACCGGCCGCGCGCAACCGTGCAATCGGCAATTCATCGGTCTCGCATATCTCTTCTGCAAAAACGCTGCCGCCCCAGGCAGCGGGCATTCCCGCGACCTTGAGGTTATCCTTGATCGCCAGAGGTAAGCCGTCAATCGTCGATAGAGGCTTGCCCGCGCGATACCGGGCCGTGCTTTCGGCTGCCTGCTCCGCTGCGCTATCCGAAAGCGAGGTGTAACAATTCAGGATGGGGTCCAGCCGCTCGATACGTTCCTGATAAGAGGTCAGCGCTTCGCCGGGCGTCACCTCTCCGCTGACGAAAGCCGCGGAGAGGCCACTGGCGCTCAGTTTCCAGACGTCTTGCATCCCTGCTAGTTCCCGATCATCGAGTTCGGCAGCCAAAGCACGATTTCGGGCACCCAGATAAGCAGGATAGTGAACAGGATCATGATCAGGGCATAAGGGATCGCGCCATAGACCACGTCGCTGAACGGTCCGCCGTCCTGCCGCACGCCATGCACCACATAGAGGTTCATGCCCACGGGCGGTGTGATCATGCCCAACTCGCACATCAGCACGATGAAAATACCGAACCAGATCGGATCGATTCCGACCGCTGTTACGATCGGCAGAGCAACAGGAATGGTCAGGACCTGCATCGACAGTACGTCCATGAACATACCCAAGAAGAGATAGAACACGATCAGCGCGAGCAACAGGTTCACCGGTGACAGGCCAAAACTCGACACCCATTCGGTCATTGTCTGTGCGATTCCGCCGAGCGCCAGCGTGACGTTCAGCATGAAGGCCGCCGTTATGATCAGCAGGATCATACCGGTCGTCTTGGCTGTCTGGCGAAAACACAGGTCAAGAAACTCGAAGCTGACCTTTCTTTCCTTCCAGGCAAACAGCAGAGCGGTAACAACGCCCAGGGCCGCAGATTCCGTCGGCGTCGCGATCCCCATATAGATCGAGCCCATGACGATACCGAAGATGATAATCGGCGGGACGAGGTGGCGCAGCGAGGAAATGCGCTCACTCAGCGCCACCTTGTCGGGCTTCGCGACGTTTTGGGAACCACGGTCGATGACGGATTCCAGCACGATATAGGCCATAAACAGGAGCGTCAGCGCCACACCCGGCACAATGCCGGCGATGAACAGGCGGCCGATCGATTCATTGGCAAGCGAGCCGTAAATCAGAAGGTTGACGCTGGGCGGGATCAGGATGCCGAGCGTCCCGCCAGCGGCCAGAGATCCCAGCGACCTGCGTTGCGAATAACCGCGACTGGTCAGGGCCGGCAGAGCAACTGTCCCCACCGTCGCTGCTGTTGCCACGGATGACCCCGAGGTCGCCGCGAACAAGGAACAGCAGCCGATGTTGGTGTGCAGCAACCCGCCGGGCAGACGCCCGAGCCAAAGTGCCAGTGTCCCGTACATGCGGTCGGCGATGCCGCTGCGCAGCAACAGTTCGCCGAGCAGAACGAACAGCGGAATGGCGGTCAGGATATTCTCGTTCTGCACCCCCCAGATCACCGGACCCATGGAGTTCAAGAGCGGCCAACCGTACAGCATCACGCCGCCGATCACACCGAGTATGACCATGATGACCGCAATCGGAAAACTCATCAGTAAGAGGAACATCATTCCGAAGAAGCCAGTAAATACCGAGCCGATACCCATTTTTTAGTCCTTTACGTTTAAAAGTTCGTACGCAGATGCGGAGAGGTGAAGTCTAGCGGCGTTCGAGATCGCTCAGCTCTTCTTCCAGTTCCTCGTTTGCGCCTTTCGGATGGAAATCCTTCGAGATCTCGTCCCACTTTCCGGCGATTGCCAAACGTGTCGCACGAAGCGCCAGTAGTACGGCACAGAGAGCGAACAGGCAGAGCGCAGCATACCAGACGCCTTGCGGATAGATCAGCGGCGTCGCCCATGGTGTCGGGGCGGTACTGCCGTAAGCCATGGTGTCGCTGATCACGATGCGCCCGACATAGACCATGAAAAGGCCCAGCGCGGCGATCGAGACGATAGAGAGCCAGTCCATTACCGATTGCAGAAGCTTCGGGAAATGCTGGTGCAGCACGTCGATGCGAATATGCGCGCGGTCATAGAGCGCGACCACGAAGGCAAGGCTCGATCCGACGGCGAGAACATATCCTCCGAGTTCGTCGGCACCCTGGAACGAGAAGTTGAACAGCTTTCGCGAGATCGTTTCGATCGAGACAAAGATCGAGAGACCGAGGAGTGCAATACCGAATAGGCGGCTGGCGGTGACGACAAGGAAGTTCATGGTTTTTGTCTCTTTCCCTGGTTTCGAGGCGGGGATCGGCGGGACTGGGTCCCGCCGATATTCTACCAAAGTCGACACTATTTGGCGCCGACTGTTTCCTGCCACGAAGCGGAGCAGGTAGCGTTTGTCTTGTCACAGACTTCCGCCCATGTCGGGAACGAAATGTTCTGGACGGCATTGGCAATTATATCCCGATCTTCTGGCGTGATCTCAACCAGTTTCAGATCATAGGGCTTGCCGGTCTCGCAGGGCTCGCCGCCGACGTTACAGTTTACCGCATCGTCGAACAGGGTTTCCGAGTAGGTCCAGATCTCTTCCAGAAGGCCGTCGAAGGCAGTCTCCAGCTTAGCCTGATCTTCCGGCGTCAGTTTGTTCCAGGAATTCAAGTTCATGCCATAACCGTTCAGGGCCAGCTGAAACGCGACGGGCAGCATATAACTGGTGACTTCCGGCCAGCCGGCGGAGTTGGCAGAGCTGGGTCCGGTGATGGCGCAATCGACCACGCCTCGCGCCAGAGACTGCTGTACGTCGGCAAAGCCGATAGGTACCGGCACGCCGCCCACAGATGATACGAAGTTCGCGAGATTCTGGTCATAGACCCGAACTTTCAGACCCTTCAGGTCGCCGAGCTTGGCGATTTCCGGCTCACAGAACAGGACCTGCGGACCGAATGGCCAAACGCCCAGAAGTTTAGTGTTGAATTTCTCCTGAAGCTGCTTGTCGACAACCGACTTGAACGCGGCAACCGTTTTGCGGCCCGTTGCATAATCAGGGTTTAGACCCACCAGATCGAGGCCCAGAATGGTCGGCTCGTCGCGCGACACCTGAGACAGGCGCAGCGATACTATATCGAACAGGCCCGCTTTCAGGATGCGCAGTTGTTCGGTGTCCTTGATTCCGGTCACGTCGAGCGGCTTGTAGTCAACCGCGGCATCGATCCCTGTCTTCTCTGCAAAATTCTCGAAGAAAGGCTGTTCGATGTTTTTCTGGATCAGGCCGGTCGCAACCGGTTGTCCCATAGCCTTGAAACTGTACTGCTGGGCCGACGCGGCGCTGACCGTACAGGCCATCGCTGCCGCCGTTACCGCTGTGATAAATCTGTTCATGAATTTTCTCCAGTTGGGTTGGGGTCTTTATTGTCTTGGTTCGGCATAAAGCCGGTCGAGATCATGGTTTTTTGGAAGGCCGGCGTTTCGGCGATTGAAGAGCCCGGGCCGACATCGGCAAGACGAGGCCCTGACGGCCTCCGCTTGCACGTTTCCAGTCCGAAATTCGTCTTCAGTCACTTTCTTGCACCCTTCCTGGCATTGAGCTGTCTTCGATCCCACAAGCAACGCGAACAAAAGGTCCGCTGTAATCCAGCTCTGGTCGAACTTATTTTATTTTTAATTTTTTATCTACATAAAAAATTAACACTTTTTTAACATACTATTTTTAAATGTTTTTATTATTATTAAAAATTAGGCCCCATGCCTGAATTCTAGACGGATCGGCCCCCGCGAGGCGAATCGCCTGCCACAGGGTAACCGATACGCTGTCCAGAACCGGAATACCGAGCTCCTTTTCCAGTCGGGGCGCAATGCGGGTGCCGTTGAAGTTCGTGCAATAAATCGCGATCGCGTCCGGCTTGTCCGCCGCAACTTCGCGCACCATGGCTTCGATCACGGGCTCCTCGAATTCAGAGAAGGAAAAATTGCCCCTGTCCTCGAGATGCCTCTCGGACACGCATGTCAGTCCTTCGGCCGCAAAGGTCTCCTGTATCTTGGATTGAACGTCGCCCAGATAAGGGGTCACCAGCGCATAGCGCTTCGCGCCGAGCGCCTTGAACGACTCCAGTAACGCCAATGTAGAGGTCGTCGCGGGTTTGCCAGTGGATTCGGTAATCGCGGCACACAGCCGCCGGTCGGACTCCAGCCCGACCCAGCCACCTGAGGTCCCTGCCCAGGCGATGACATCCACCCTTGCATCAGCCAGCAAATCTGCTGCGGCCAACTGAGGCCGCGCGTCGAACTGGCCCAGCGCCTGAGAGTCCATCGATATTTCCGTGACTCGGAACCTCTGGAAATGCGCCGTGATATCCGGCGTTCCCGACAGGACTTGTGCCGTCAGAGGTTCGAGAATTGTATTGGACGACGGCGTCAGTAATCCCAGCAGTGTTCGGTGCGTCATTGAGATCCCCCAAGAATTTTTCTGAGCATTCCACGTTCTATTTGTTTTTTCAATATTTTATTATAATAATTTTAATATACTGATTATAATATAATTTTTGTAATTTAAATTGCCGCAAGTGGAATACAATCCGAATCAACCTGAACGAACCACGCAATTTGATTGGTTCCAGATTCGGGAAAACCCCGTCGACCGGGAGCCTCTTCCGGTTCGGATTTGTCGACAGGGAAACTTTGAAAGATATCAGCAGATGCCGGTCGCGCGGCGACCTGTCAGGGCTTCAGAGCCGCTTCGTACCACTTAACGATCCGGTCGCGTTCTTGCGGCTCGATGAAGGACACGTTGGCTGGCGGCATGGCGTGGGTAAGCCCGGCTTGCAGGTAGATCTCGCGTGCGTGTTGAGCGACCTGTTGCTCGGTTTCCAAAATGACACCCTTTGGAGCCCAGAGCATACCTTCCCAGAATGGCTCAGTGGAGTGGCACATTGAGCAGCGGCCCAGAACAGTATCATAGACCACCTCGAACCCCTCGGCGTCAGCAAAGCGTTGCTGGACAGGTGTGAACCGTGCGCTGTCTTCCACCCCTTCCACGGGCGTTCGGATCGTCGACAGCCAGATGATAAGGATAAAGATCAGCGCGGTCACGATCCACGTCCATGTAGGATTGCCGGTACGCGCATGCTTGGTGTTGAAATAGTGCCGGATGGTGACGCCCATCAGGAAGACCAGGCTGGCAATAATCCAGTTGTACTGCGTCGCAAAGGCCAGCGGATTATGGTTAGACAGCATCAGAAAGATGACCGGCAGGGTCAGGTAGTTGTTATGTGTCGACCGTTGCTTGGCAATCTTACCGTATTTCGGATCGGGCGTACGTCCCGCCTTCAGATCGGCGACGACAATACGCTGGTTCGGCATGATGATGAAGAACACGTTGGCGGTCATTATCGTGGCCGTGAAGGCGCCAAGATGCAGGAATGCGGCGCGGCCGGTGAAAACCTGTGTGTATCCCCAGGCCATCCCGACCAGGATGAAATACAGCAGGATCATCAGGCGGGTATTGTCATTGCCGAATTTGCTCTTGCATATGAAGTCATAGGCAACCCAGCCAAACGCAATTGAGGCCAGAGAAATCAGGATAGCGACGATCGGCGAGACATTCAGCACTTCAGCGTCTACCAGGTACAGGTCGGCACCACCGTAGTACACCATCGACAACAGGGCGAAACCGGACAGCCACGTGACATAGCTTTCCCATTTGAACCATGTCAGGTGCTCGGGCATCGCCTCCGGAGCAACGAGAAACTTGTTAATATGGTAGAAGCCGCCGCCGTGGACCTGCCATTCCTCGCCATGGGCACCCGCCGGCAGGTTCGGAACCTTGCGCAGACCGAGGTCCAGAGCGATGAAGTAGAAAGACGACCCGATCCACGCGATCGCCGTTATAACGTGAAGCCAACGCACCGCGAAGGTGCCCCATTCCCATATCGCTGCGTAGTCATACATATGAATTCTCCTGCTTTTCGCGGGAATGATGCCCCATTTCGACTTCCATTTAAATCTGTATAATAAAGTAACACTTTCAAAAAAACTGATATAGAATACTACGAAGGCAGCAGCGGAGGCGCCATGTCCTATGTCGGCAGCATAAAGACCTATATCCGGGTGTACGAGTTGGGCAATATGTCCGCCGCCGCCCGTGACCAGCGCATCTCGCCCGCGGTTGCCTCCAGCCGCATCGCGGAACTCGAACGGCAAATGGGTGTGCGCCTGTTCAACCGCACCACGCGCAGCCTGCAACCGACCCAACACGGCAAGGTGTTTTACGAAGGCGCGCTTAAAATCCTCGAAGCGATAAACCAGGCCGAATCCGCAGTTGCGAATATCTCGAAGCAGCCGCGCGGCTCGATTTTTGTTGCCGCCCCTCTCGGCGTCGGTCGTCGCTTTATCGCGCCCGGCGTTCCGCTGTTCAAAGAAAAGTACCCAAGTATCAACGTCCGTCTGCGCATGTCGGACCGAAAGATCGACCTGACCGGCGAGGGGCTGGACGTCGCCTTTATCCTTGGGCCGCTGGAGGATTCAAACCTGCGCCTGCGATCAATCGCCGAATGCGAACGCGTGCTTTGCGCCTCTCCGTCCTATATCGAGCGTAAGGGATTTCCGAATTCCGGCAGCGATCTGATCACCCAGAACCACGACTGCCTGATGCACCGCTTTCCGGGATCTCTGGAATTCCGCTGGATGTTGCAGACAAGCGACGGGCCGCGCCTGTTTGATATAAGCGGGCCGTTTGAATCGGACGACGGCGACGTTCTGACTGACTGGGCGCTGGACGGGCGCGGGATTATCAACAAACCGGTGTTCGAGGTCGCGCGCTATATCGACGAGGGCAGTCTTGTCGTCGTTGCTCCGGACACGCCTCCGACAAAGACTTTCCTGTCCTGCCTCTATCCGCATAAGCGGCTACAAGACCCGAAGATCCGCCTCTTCATCGATTTCATGGTGCAGCATTGCAAGGCCGAACTGGCCAAAACTGTGAAACCCGCGATCTAGCTGCCGCGATAGGTCGAATAGCCGAAGGGCGAGATCAGCAGCGGCACGTGGTAGTGCGACGTCGCATCGTCGATGCCAAACCGGATCGGAATGACATCCAGAAACCGGTGCTTGCTGTTGCCCGCGCCTTGTCTGTCCAGATAGTCACCGGCGTGAAACACCAGTTCGAAGGTTCCAACCCGGAAGTTTTCTTTCGGCAAAATCTGTCTGTCGGTGCGACCGTCCGCGTTGGTTTCCATGCTGATGATGAAACGGCGGTCGTCACCTGCCAGTTCGAACAAGTCGATCCGCATCCCTTGCGCTGGCTTGCCACTGGCCGTGTCCAGCACATGCGTCGTCAAATATCCACTGACCGCCATTGATCCGTCCTTCGCTCTGGTTCCTGCTATGATGGTTATCCCGAAAACCGCCGTCAAACGGTAGTGGCAATGTCGAAAAAGTATTTCGCATTTTTTTTGACAATATTTTCTATTTAAACTGGTTATCATTAAAATGAACATGTTCAAGGACCGGAAAATTGAAAAGATACCCACGTGATCTTCACGGCTACGGTGGCAATGCGCCGGACCCGAATTGGCCCGACGGCGCGCGGATCGCCCTGCAATTCGTCATCAATTACGAAGAAGGCGGCGAGAACTGCATCCTGCATGGCGACAAGGCGTCCGAGGCTTTCCTGTCTGAAATTGTCGGCGCGGCCGCTTGGCCGGGACAGCGCCACTGGAACATGGAGTCGATCTATGAGTACGGCGCGCGCGCCGGGTTCTGGCGTTTGCACCGGTTGTTCACTGGATTTGAAGTGCCGGTGACAGTCTACGGCGTGGCCACCGCACTTGCGCGGTCGCCCGAGCAAGTGGCCGCGATGCAGGCGGCCGACTGGGAAATCGCCTCGCACGGGCTGAAGTGGATCGAATACAAAGATTACACGCCCGAGGACGAACGCACTGACATGATGGAGGCGATCCGCCTGCACACCGAGGTCACCGGCGAACGCCCGCAGGGATGGTACACGGGCCGCTGTTCGGTCAACACGGTGAATCTGGTCACCGAGGAAGGCGGGTTTGATTACGTCGCCGACGCCTATGCCGACGACCTGCCCTACTGGCACCACTCCGGCGACAAGGCCCAGCTTGTCGTGCCCTATACGCTCGACACCAATGACATGCGCTTCGCCACTCCGCAGGGGTTCAACTCGGGCGACCAGTTCTACACTTATCTCAAAGACAGTTTCGACGCGCTCTACGCCGAGGGCGAGGAGGGCTCGGCCAAGATGCTGTCGATCGGCCTGCATTGCCGTCTGGCGGGACGTCCGGGGCGCATACAGGCGATCCGCAGGTTCCTCGAATACGCCAAGTCGCACGACCGCGTCTGGTTCGCCCGCCGCATCGATATCGCAAAACATTGGCAAGAACATTTCCCCGCACAAGCGCGGGATGGTCTTCCGACGGCCTTGGACAGAGAGGCCTTCGTCGCAAAATTCGGCGGCGTTTTTGAACATTCTCCATGGATTGCGGAACGCGCCTGGGACGGTGAGCTCGGCCCCGCCCATGACACCGCCGTCGGGCTGCATAGCGCGCTGGCCCGTGCGTTCCGCTCCGCTTACGAGGCCGAACGCCTCGATGTTCTGACCGCCCACCCCGATCTAGCCGGAAAATTGGCCGCGGCAAAAAAGCTGACTGCAGAGTCGACCGCAGAGCAGGCCTCGGCCGGCCTAGATGCGCTGACCGACAAGGAACGCGCGACGTTTACCGACCTGAACAGCCGCTATGTGGCAAAATTCGGCTTTCCCTTCATCATCGCGGTCAAGGGGCTCGGCAAGAGCGACATCCTGAAAGCTTTCGAAACGCGCATCGACAATGATCGCGACACTGAATTCTCGACTGCTTGCAGACAGGTCGAACGCATTGCCCTGTTGCGCCTCAAAGACATGTTGCCCTGAACTGGATCAACCAATGACCAAACGTAATTATTATGCACCGCACGGCGGCTTGCCCGCGCAGACCGACCTGATGACAGGGCGCGCCGTTTTCACAGAGGCCTATGCGGTCATACCCAAGGGTGTGATGAGCGATATCGTCACCAGCTACCTGCCGTTCTGGAACAAGACCCGCTGCTGGATCATCGCGCGGCCCCTGTCCGGATTTGCCGAGACATTCTCGCAATACATCATGGAAGTCTCGCCAGGCGGCGGCAGTTCCCGGCCGGAGCCGGACGAAACCGCCGAGGGAGTGCTGTTCGTGGTCGAGGGCGAACTGACCCTGACGATTGCCGGAAAGACCCACAAGATGACCGATGGCGGCTATGCCTATCTGCCGCCGGCGAGTGGCTGGACCTTAGAGAACGACGGCGCTGCGCCGGTCCGGTTCCACTGGATACGCAAGTCCTATGAGCCGGTCGAGGGCCTCGATATCCCGGACCCGATCGTCACCAATGAAAAAGACATCAAGCCCAACGCGATGCCCGATACGGACGGCAAATGGGCCACCACCCGCTTTGTCGATCCCGAAGACCTGCGCCACGACATGCATGTCACAGTTGTGACCTTCGGCCCCGGAGGCGTAATCCCCTTCGAGGAAACGCATATCATGGAACACGGACTCTATGTTCTTGAGGGCAAGGCGGTCTACAAGCTGAACTCCGACTGGGTGGAGGTCGAGGCCGGCGATTTCATGTGGCTGCGCGCCTTCTGTCCGCAGGCCTGCTATGCAGGCGGTCCGGGTCCGTTCCGCTATCTGCTCTACAAGGACGTGAACCGCCATGCAAAACTTGGGATTTCGGGCGCGTTGCCGTGATGACGGAGGCCTCTCACACTATGACCCGCAAGATCGAAATCGAACCCCTGACTCCAGAGGCATTCGCCCCGTTCGGGGACATAATTCAGGCCGGTGAAAATCCCACGATGATGATCAACCAAGGCAAATGCGGACGTCACCACGATCTGGCGCGGCTCGATTTTTCGGATGGCGGTCGTGCCGCGATCAGCGTTTTCGAGTGCCAGAACTACACACTCCCCATGAAGCTGGAGTTGGTCGAGCGCCACCCGCTGGGCAGTCAGGCCTTTCTACCGTTGTCGGAAAACCCGTTTCTGGTCGTCGTCGCCGAAGACGCAGACGGCAGGCCGTTGAAACCAAGAGCGTTTATGACGCAACCCGGTCAGGGCGTGAATTACCACAGGGGAACATGGCACGGGGTCCTGACGCCACTGGCCGAGGGTCCGCAATATTTCGCCGTAGTCGACAGGGTCGGCGACGGGAATAATCTGGAGGAGCACTGGTTCGATACACCATACGAGGTCTCGTAACAGTTCGGGACAGCGCTCGCCCGGAGACTGCCAAGAAAGAGAAAAATAACAAACAACAACAGATAAGAGGAATGAAACATGTCAAATAATGCTTTTGTAGGAACGCCGGAGCAGCTCCGCGATCCCAATTATACCCCTCCACTGTCAATGGCGGTGCCGCTCGGCATCCAGCACGTTCTGGCGATGTTCGTCTCGAACGTCACTCCGGCCATCATCGTTGCCGGCGCCGCCGGTTTCGGGTTCGGATCGAACTCGCCGGACTTTCCGCAGATGATCTATATGATCCAGATGGCAATGCTGTTTGCCGGGGTCGCGACCCTGATCCAGACCATCGGGTTTGGCCCCGTCGGCGCCCGCCTGCCGATCGTGCAGGGCACCAGCTTTGCCTTTCTGCCGATCATGATCCCACTGGTTGCAGGCAAGGGCGTTGAGGCCATGCCGGCGCTCTTCACCGGCGTATTTGTCGGCGGGCTATTTCACGCTTTCCTCGGCACGTTCATCGGCAAACTTCGATTTGCCCTGCCGCCTCTGGTAACCGGCTTGGTTGTTCTCATGATCGGACTGGCGCTTGTCCGCGTCGGCATCCAGTATGCGGCCGGCGGCGTTCCGGCTATGGGCACCCCCGCATTCGGTAGCCTTCAAAGCTGGTTCGTGGCTATTGTGGTTATTGTCGTCACGCTAGGCGTCAAGTTCTTCACCCGCGGAATGATGTCGATCGCGGCGGTTCTGATCGGCCTGCTCGTCGGTTACGTCGTGGCCTATTTCATGGGAATGGTGAATTTCGGCAATGTAGCCAAAGCGGCGAGTTTTTCCGTTCCGACACCATTCCACTTCGGTTTCGAATTCAGCCTCGCGGCTGTTATCGGATTCTGCCTGATGGCGGTAGTCTCGGCAATTGAAACTGTCGGCGATGTCTCCGGCATCACCAAAGGCGGCGCAGGACGCGAAGCCACGGCAGATGAGATCACCGGCGCGACCTATGCCGACGGCCTCGGCACTGCGGTTGCAGGTATGTTCGGCAGCCTGCCCAACACCTCCTTCAGCCAGAACGTCGGCCTGATCGCCATCACCGGCGTAATGAGCCGCCATGTGGTTACATGTGGAGCAATCTTCCTGATCATCGCCGGACTGGTTCCGAAAGTCGGCGCGATCATCTCGACAGTTCCGATTCAGGTTCTGGGCGGCGGTGTGATCGTGATGTTCGGCATGGTTGCAGCGGCCGGTATCTCGATGCTGTCAGACGTGGACTGGAACAAGCGCAATCTAGTGATATTCGCGGTGTCGCTGTCCATCGGTCTGGGCCTGCAGTTGGAGCCATCGGCGTTGCAACACATGCCCAAGACGGCCAGCATATTGCTGACCTCCGGCCTTTTGCCGGCCGCGTTTCTGGCCATCGTCCTGAACCTGATCCTGCCGGATCACTTGCCGGATGAGTCGACCGAGGAAATCTCCGGCGGCATGGCGGGTCACCGCGACGACTAGTTTTGAAAACATGCCAAAAAAGCTTCAGCCCGGATCAATGTCCGGGCTGAATTGCATTTGACGAAGTTGCAGTCGCGCTTTGCGGGCGCCACGGAGTTACTTACATATCGACTTCAATCGCGACGCCGGCTTTCACGGCAAGTTCTACCGCCGCCGAAGCAACCGCCAGATCCTGAAGGCCGACACCCGTCCCGTCAAACAGTGTAATCTGAGCATCCGAAGTGCGTCCCGGTGCAGTGTTGTTGATCACCGCGCCGATTTCGGTGATATCGCCTTCGCCAATCAGCCCTTTTGCCACGGCATGCTGCGCCTCGCCGATCGTGATCGACTGCGCGATCTCGTCGGTAAACACCGTAGCACGCGCCAACAGCGCCGCGTCGACTTCCTGCTTGCCCTTGGTGTCGGTACCCATACAGGCCAGGTGCGTACCGGCCTTGATTTGCGTGTCCTTCAATATTGGATCGAAGGAAGAGGTGATGGTTATAATTACATCCGCCTCTGCGCCCAGTTGGTCAAGATCGACTGCCTCGAACGGCAAGCCAAGCTCGGCGGCAGTGTCGGCCAGTCGCGACAGCATCTCGGGGTGGAAGTTCCAACCGATGACCTTTTCGAAATCGCGCTGCATCACGGCAGCCCGCATCTGGAAGGCCGACTGGTGGCCTGCGCCGACCATGCCCAAAACCTTGGAGTTCTTGCGGGAGAGGTGCTTGATGGAGACCGCCGATGCCGCCGCGGTGCGCAACGCTGTCAGCAGGTTGCCGCCGACGATGGCTTTGGGCTGACCCGTGTCGGGATCAAACAGGAAAACCGTAGACTGGTGATTGGTCAGGCCCTTGGCAGCGTTACCCGGCCAGTAACCGCCGGATTTAAGACCCAGCGAGAGCCCCGCCTTGTCGAAACCCGATTTGAATCCGTAGAGCGCGTCCGCATATCCAATGGCTTCGCGGATGACCGGAAAGTTATAGGCGTCGCCGCGCGCCATCGCGGCAAAAACCGCCTCAACCGCTTCGAAAGATGCCTCCGGAGTGATGAGATTGCCGATTTCGCGTTCTGGTACAATGATCATGGCTGTGCTTTCTGTCTGCAAAATTGAAAAAAGGCGGTCAGCGACTTGCCGACCGCCAAAAGGTACGGAGAGGTAATCTAGTAGGCCTTGCCCCGAGCCGACACGGGCCAGACCGTTTCGACCTTGCCGTTCCGGACGCCGACGTACCAATCATGTACGTTACAGGTCGGATCGCAGTGCCCCGGGACCAGCTTAAGCTTTTCGTTGACCTTCAGGACGCCTTTCGGGTCGGAAACCACGCCGTGCTCGTCCGAGCACTTGATATATTCGACGTCGTCGCGGCCATATACGAAGGGCAGACCGGAATCCACCGATTGCGCCTTAAGCCCGGCATCGACGATCGCCTTGTCGGGTTTGGCGTGGGACATGACAGAGGTCAGGATGAACAACGCGTTTTCCCATTCCCCCTGGTCGATCCGCTTGCCGTCCTTGTCGTGGATCCGGCCATAGTCGGCGTCCATAAAGGCATAGGAACCGCACTGAAGCTCGTTGAAGACACCCGAATTCGACTCGAAATAGTATGATCCGGTGCCGCCGCCCGAAACCAGTTCCGGCTCAAGTCCTGCGGCTTTCAGGCCTTTGACCGCATCCTTGACCATGGCGATGGCGATATCGAGTTTCTCTTTGCGGGCTTCGTAGCTGTCGATATGCTGCATTGCGCCTTGATAGGCTTGAATTCCGGTAAACTTGAGGCCAGGAGCCGCATCGATTGCCTTGGCGATCTTAACCACATCTTCTGTCGTGGTCACGCCACAACGGCCAGCGCCGCAGTCAATCTCGACGA
>JAHEFH010000153.1 GCA_024640245.1 Paracoccaceae bacterium
GAAATTTTCAGCATGGGTTATCCTCCTGCACCCAGAGTATCAAACCCATGCCAAAACCCAAGTCCTATCGTATGATATGCACCGGCATTTGTGCATGGCGGACGACGCGGGACGCCGTGGACCCGAGGAAATAGTCCTGCAAGCCCGGCCGGTGAGAAGCGATGATGATGCAATCCATGCCCTTTTCATCGGCATATTCCAGAATCGTGGTTGCAGCATGCCCCTTGACCACGGCGGTCTTGACGTTCTTGGCTCCGCCGGCCTCTGCATCGAGCATCTCCTTGGCCTCTTTCATGTTGTCCTCGATGATCGCAACCGGCAGCTGCTGCGATACATAGAGCGGGATCGTCTCGATCACTGTCAGCATGGTGATCTCGCCGTCTTTCGACAACAGCTTGTTCGCCACTTTCATCGCCCTGCCGATATCGCCCTTGTGATCCAGTGCGACCGGAACCAGAATTTTGTTATACATGGTTGCCTCCTTTGTATCCGATGCTTTTAGCCGGAAACGAGGTCGGGCGATTTGATCTAGGTCAATCGTTTTTCAGGGGCCGTAAAAGGGTCGAACCGCGGTCTAGACGCCGACGCCTTCGGTCTTGAATATCCGCACGCCGCGGATCTTCCACCCCTGCCCGGTCAGCACCATATCGTATTCGGCAATGTAATAGTATCCGTCCTGCCCCTCGATCAGCACACTCTGGAGTTTGGAGCCGCCGGTATCCCGCAGTTCCTCGAAGGCATAGGATTGCGGCCGGTACACCATCGGGTAGCCTTCGCGCACCATCTGCCCGAATCGGTCGGGCGTCTGGAACATCATGCGAATATTCGGCGCGGCAAAGGTGAAGGCGGTCGCGAAATCATCGGCGCGAAAGGCGGATATCTGGTCGTTGATCACGGTCCGGATGTCCTGCTCCTGCGCGCGTAGCGGCAGGGCCAGAAACAGAACCGCGAGAAGTATGATCGGGAAACGTGTCATGGGCCTCTCCTCTGCCCATGACGTAGTATGATCCGGCCGCCGGTCAATGCGGCGACCGGGGGCTATACCAGTTCGCCCGCCAGCCCCTGTTCGATCAGATTGACCGTTTCATCGACACCGTAGAGCGCGATGAACCCGCCGAAACGCGGACCTTGGGAGGCACCCAGCAGAACCTCGTAAATCGCCTTGAACCAGTCGCGCAGCGGCTCGAACTCATGGTCTTTGCCGACAGCAAATACCAGCGACTGCAATTCTTCGGGGTCGAGGCTACCGGTCCAGTTACGCAGACGATCCGCCAGATCGGCCAGTGCCGCGCGTTCCTGTTCGCTGGGCGTGCGGAACACTTTCGCGGGTTTCACGAAATCATGGTAATAGCGCACCGCGTAACCGGCGGAGGCGTCCAGACCGGGATGGGTTTCCGGCGTGGCTTCAGGCGCATATTTCCGGATAAAGCCCCACATCGCCTCTTTCGTCTCGGCGCTTGAAACCGAAGCGAGGTTGAGAAGCATTGCAAAGGACACAACCATATCCGATGCAGGTGGATTGCCATCATGGATATGCCAAACCGGATTGTTAAGTTTCTGCGCATCGTCCTGGCCGGGATAGGCGTTCAGGTGCTGATGGTATTCGTCAACCGCCTTCGGGATCACGTCGAAATACAGTCGTTTGGCGGTTTTCGGTTTTTGGTACATGAACAGCGACAGCGATTCCGGAGAGGCATAGGTCAACCACTCTTCCATCGAGATACCGTTGCCCTTGGATTTCGAAATCTTCTTGCCGTGTTCGTCGTTGAACAGCTCGTATGTCAGGTTCAGCGGTTGCGGCTTGCCCAGAGCACGGCAGATTTTCGTCGCCAGCGTCACACTGTCGGTCAGGTCCTTGCCGGACATCTCGTAATCGACGCCCAGCGCGGCCCAACGCAGCGCCCAATCGGGTTTCCACTGCATTTTGACATGGCCGCCGGTGACCGGCAGCTCGACCTTTTCGCCGTCAGGCTCCTGATAGACGATGGTGCCCTTCGCGACGTTGCGCTCCAGCAGCGGCACTTGCAAAACATGGCCGGTTTTCGGGCTGATCGGCAGGAACGGCGAATAGGTCGCCTGACGCTCCGCGCCTAATGTCGGCAGCATGATCTCCATGATCGCATCATAGCGTTCCAGCGCAACCAGAAGCATATCGTCGAACCTGCCGGATTTGTAGTATTCGGTAGAAGAGGCAAATTCATAGTCGAAGCCGTATTGGTCCAGAAACGCGCAAAGCCGCGCGTTATTGTGCTCGGCAAAGCTGTTGTGCGTGCCGAACGGGTCGCGGACCTTGGTCAGCGGCAGGTTCAGGTCCAGCTTCAGCTCTTCCTGCATTGGCAGGTTGCCGGGAACCTTGCGCAAACCGTCCATGTCGTCGGAAAAACACAACAGGCGCGTCGGGATGTCCGAAAGGATTCCGAAGGCGTGCCGCACCATGCTTGTCCGCGCCACTTCCCCGAAGGTTCCGATATGCGGCAGACCAGACGGGCCATAACCTGTCTCGAACAGAACATAACCCTTTTCCGGCGCGCCCTTCTCGAACCGCTTGAGCAGCTTTCGCGCCTCATCAAACGGCCAGGCATTGGAGCTCATCGCAAGTTCGCGCAGATCAGACATTATTCATTCCAGTTCAGAACAACAGATTTCGTTCACTCCCTATTGCTCCTGCGGCGCAGGGTCAATAATCTGTCCAAAGATATTAATGAGGGATACGCCGAAATGAGCCAGTCTGACACAAATGCTTCGCCATGGTCGCCACAAGATGCACTGATTGCTATGATGGTGGCCGTTTCCATCGCCGATCAGAACATCAAGACCGTCGAATTGCTTTCGATCGAGCGTATCGTCAACCACCTGCCGATCTTTTCCAGTTACGACTCCGACCATTTGGGTTTGGTGTCCAATACGGTATTCGACCTGATGGAGGAAGAGGACGGGCTGGACGCCTTGTTCGGACTGGTCAAGGATGCACTGCCGCCGAAGCTTTATGAAACGGCTTATGCGCTGTGCTGCGACGTGGCTGCGGCCGACGGGCGGCTGCGCGAGACGGAACTGCGTTTCCTTCAGGAAACCCGCTATGAGCTCAATATCGACCGGCTTCGAACTGCCGCCATCGAATGGGGCGCCCGCGCGCGCCACATGAGGGCCTAGCGGCCGTAAACCCCGATCCAGCGACGCAAGAGCGCCTGCTGCATACGCCTCGATTTTCGCAACCAAGTTCGGCCGCCCCGCGGCCTTTCGCGTTGCTCTATCGGGATCGCAGCGCGTTTTTCCAGATCCGCGGTAAAGATCGCGAAAGCCAGCTTACGGCCGTTAGGACACTCGATGAACCCCGCCAAGGCACTCGCAAAATTGAGCGTTCCTGTTTTGGCAGCAACGTCGGCGCCCTTTATCTCATGGATATTGCCACGCTCGTCCGTAAGTTTCACCGCCTTCAATAAAGGCCGCAGTTCGCCATCCCATCCGTCGGCTCTGAGGACGGACACCAGATCCTGCGAGGAAATCCGCGACGCGTCACCCAATCCGGAGTGATCCACAAATCGCGCGGTTTTCGCATCGTAGGTATCTCTGACCCAGTCAGTCATTTGCGCTCCGGACTCGAACAGGCCCTGCGGTACGGCTCCGGTTTTCGCGCTTGCCGCAAGCCCGACCGCCTCTGCGGTGATGTTGGTCGAAAAACGCAACATGCTTCGCAACATGTCTCGCAGTTGGGACGACTCCACTGACGCGACCGGAGTACCAGACACCGCACCGGTACGCTGTGCAGGCGGCAACTTGATGCCCTTATCCGCCGCGATCACGCGAAAGGCCTCCGCTGCATAATCGAACGGCCGGCGAACCGGCAGCCACCGGCCGCCGCCTTTACCAAGCGACGCCCTGCGCACGCTCCAACTCTCGCTCTTGTCATCCTGATCGTAAGCGAAAACCGGTGTATCGCGGTCTGAAACGGTCATCTTGATAACCTTGATTTCCGGCTGGAACCGCACGCCACGCGCCGACATCGACAGGTCAAATCCGTCCTTGGCGCGCTTCCATTCGAAATACACCCGGTTGAAGTTCAGGATCAGGCCCGAAAGCGTCGGGTTGTAGCCGACATACTCCGGTTGCTGGTCATCGATCTGGTCGATCAAAGGCAAGGAGGCGTCATATATCCGAAATCCACCGGTGACACCTGTGATGCCGGCAGTGGCCAGTTGACCGGCGAGATCGCCGAAACTGTCGGAGTCGAGATGCGGGTCGCCCGCACCCATTAGCACCAGATCGCCCTGAACGATGCCGCCCTTGACCGGGCCGGTCGCCAGAATCCGAGTAATAAAACGGTGCGTCGCGCCAAGTTTCTGCAATCCGTAGAGCGTTGTCACTATTTTAGCGACGCTTGCGGGCGGCAGCGACCGCGCGGGTGCCTCCGCCTCCAGCACACGGCCGGATTCCAGATCAATCAGTACGATGCTCTTGTCGCCGGACAAGCCCGCACCGGTCAGAATGCTTTCGAAACTCGGGCCATCGGGACCTGGACGCGACAGGCCCGAAGGCCGCGGCGGCGGGCGCAGAGATGTTTTAGGCGCTCCGGCAAAGGCCAGACCGGCAACGCTCGTCATCAGCCCCGCAAGCAGGGCGCGTCGATGCAGATGTCTGGAGGATCGGTCAACCATGGGTCGAGTAAACCAAAGCGCAACGTGGGTGGCAACCGGTCAAGATGTTATTCCTGCCAATCCCCGCGGGCGCGTATTTCGGTCGATGATACATCCATCATCGGACCGGTCAGCAAAGCCCAGCAAGGCGCCTTGCGAAAGGGCAAGGCTGTAGACCGGCGCGCGGGCAACCGGTTGTTGTGATAACTCCGCGCCGCAGGGGAACAGCCTGCCCTGATCTGTTCGCCCGGGCGCGCCAGAACACCGATAGGTATCGTCTTCATGATCTCGGACCATTTTTCCCAGCGATGGAAATTCGCAAGGTTGTCGGCCCCCATCAGCCAGACGAATCTTACGCCGTGATAAAGCTCGAACAGATGCGCCAGTGTCTCGGCGGTATAACGTGTGCCGAACTGCGCCTCCAAATCGGTCACGACGATGCGCGGATGATGGTTTACCAAGTCGCGGCAGGCTGTCATGCGCCGTTCCAGCGACGCCGGACCCCTTGGTTTCAGCGGGTTGCCGGGGCTGACAAGCCACCACACCCTGTCCAGCCCGAATTCCTTCAGCGCCCAGCGCGATATATGCAAATGCCCTGCATGCGGCGGATCGAAAGAGCCGCCAAGCAGTCCCACACGCAGGCCGGGCGTGGCGATGGGCAAACTTGAAAACATCAGGGCTCCTTCCTAGATTGCCCTTGTTACCTGAAATGGCTAGAACTGCCAGCAGGAAATGAAATCAGACCAAAGGCCCCTATCAAAATGGCATCCTATCAATACGTCTATCACATGGACGGCGTGTCCAAGACCTATCCCGGCGGCAAGAAATGCTTCGAAAACATCCGGCTGTCCTTTCTGCCCGGCGTGAAAATCGGCGTGGTTGGCGTCAATGGGTCCGGTAAATCGACGCTGATGCGGATCATGGCGGGGCAGGACAAGGATTTCACCGGCGAAGCATGGGCCGCAGAGGGCGCCACGGTCGGCTACCTGCCGCAGGAGCCAAAACTGGACGAGACCCTGAACGTGCGCGAAAACGTCATGCTGGCGGTCGCCGACAAGAAGGCGATCCTCGACAAGTACAATGACCTCGCGATGAACTATTCCGAGGAAACCGCCGATGAAATGGGCCGGTTGCAGGATGTGATCGACGCGCAGGACCTGTGGTCGCTCGACGCCAGCATCGACATCGCGATGGAGGCGCTGCGCTGCCCGCCCGATGATGCCGACGTGAAAACCCTGTCCGGCGGCGAGAAACGCCGCGTCGCGCTGTGCAAGCTGCTACTGGAAGCGCCCGACATGCTGCTGCTCGACGAGCCGACCAACCACCTGGACGCTGAAACCATCGCATGGCTGCAAAAGCACCTGATGGAGTACAAGGGCACGATCCTGATCGTGACGCACGACCGCTATTTCCTCGACGACATCACCAGCTGGATTCTCGAACTCGACCG
>JAHEFH010000154.1 GCA_024640245.1 Paracoccaceae bacterium
TTGCGATAGCGCCAGCCGCTCATCAGAAGCACCAGCAGCGCCAGCGACAGGCAGGACACCAGCCAGCGGAACACGACCGGTTCCATCAGGGTCAGCAGGTAGACCCCCAGCGGCAGACCGACGACCGCGCCGGCAACCAGTAACAGAACATCATGCGGCTCGCCGTCGCGAATGGCTTTCTTCTGCAGTGGAGCTGCGCCGACGACGTCGAATGTCAGCATGGCGACGATAGCCCAGACAGGCTCCAACACCAGTGCCGCGATCGGCATGAATACCATGGCCGTGCCGAAACCGGTGAAACCGCGGACCATTCCAGCCACCGCGCAGGCGACAATCAGTATCGGCAAGCCGTCGAAAAATACCGCCTGAGAGACGGCATCCATCATGCGTCGATGTCTGCGTACTGTGTTCCGGCTCCACCGTTCTCCTTGGTCCAGTCGCGTTTGACGCCCAGCCGCAGCAGGATTGTCGAGGCGATGAAGATCGAGGAATAGGTCCCGACAAAGATACCCCAAATCATCGCGAAGACGAAGCCGCGGATCACGTCTCCGCCCAGCGCGAACAGTGCGAACAAGGCGACCAGCGTGGTGAAAGAGGTCATCGTGGTCCGGCTCAGGGTCTCGTTGATCGACAGGTTCAGAACCTCGACCAGCGGCGTCGTCTTGAACTTCCGCAAGTCCTCGCGCACCCGGTCGAACACCACGACGGTATCGTTCAGCGAATAGCCGACGATGGTCAGCAGCGCGGCGACGATCGCCAGATTGAACTCGATTTCCAGCAGGCTGAAAATGCCGATGGTCAGAATCACGTCATGAACCAGAGACGCCACAGCGCCGACGGCAAACTGCCACTCGAACCGTAGCCAGATGTAAATAAGGACCGCTCCCATAGCCGCCAGCACCGCTTCGATCGCGGTGGCGACCAGTTCGCCCGAGACTTTCGGGCCGACACTGTCGATCATGGGGAATTGCATGTTCGGATCAATAGCGTTCAACGCCGCCTTGACGGATGCGATGGTCGCAAGTTCAATGGCCTCGCCGCCACTTTGGGCCTCGATGCGGATCTGCGCCACATGCTGGTCCGGCTTCGCCGGATCGAACACCTGGTTGATCGTCACATCGCCCAGATTCAACGGTGCAAGGGCATTGCGATAAGCCCCGATATCCACTGCCACTTGGCTGTCCGAACGGATTGTTGTGCCGCCCCGGAAATCGATGCCGTAGTTCAACCCGACCACAAAAAACAGGACGATCGAAGCGATCATTGCCAGGATCGAAGCGCCGAATGTCAGATTCGCGATTTTGAAGAAATCGAAGGAAGTTTCCGATGGTACCAGTTTAAAACGCATGACCAGTCTCCTCAAACCACGATTGTTTTCGGACGGCGTCGTGCCATCCAGATGGAAATCATAAGCCGCGTGACCCAGATCGCCGTGAAGACCGAGGTCACGACCCCAAGACCCAGCGTCACGGCGAAACCGCGCACCGGACCAGAGCCCATGACAAACAGGATCACGGCGGCGATCAACGTGGTGATGTTGGCGTCCACAATGGCTGAAAACGCCCGCTCATAACCCAGTTCAATGGCCCGCGCGGGACCCTTGGCTGATTTAAGCTCTTCGCGGATACGCTCGAACACCAGAACGTTGGCGTCCACCGCCATCCCGATGGTCAGAACGATCCCCGCGATACCCGGCAAGGTCAGCGTCGCGCCGATGGCACTCAAAAGGCCGAAGATCAGCCCGACGTTGATCATCAGCGCTATATTAGCGAAGACCCCGAACAGCCCATAGGACATGAACATGAAACTCAGCACCGCAATAAAGGCGACGACGCTGGCAATGCGGCCCGCCTCGATACTGTCCTGCCCGAGTTCCGGGCCGATGGTGCGCTCTTCCAGATAGGTAAGACCTGCCGGCAGCGCGCCCGCTCGAAGCTGGATCGCCAGCTTGGTGGTTTCCTCGACATCGAAAGCACCGGTGATGATACCCGATCCGCCGGGAATATGGCTCTGGATTGTCGGGGCGGAAATCACCTCGCCGTCCAGAACGATGGCAAAAGGCTTGCCTATGTTATTGGCTGTGTATTCGCCGAAAATCCGCGCGCCCGTAGTGTTCAGGCGGAAAGAAACGGCAGGCCGGTTATTCTGGTCGAACGCCGGCTGGGCATCAACCAGATGGTCCCCAGTTATGGTCGGCGTCTTGTCCAGAACGAAATAGACACCCTGCTGGTCCTGATCCGGCAGCAGGATCTGCCGCGACAGGACTGGCGTCTTGGCGTCGCCGGTCCGGCTGATCACTGGATGGAATGTCAGCTTGGCGGTCTTGCCGATCAGGCTTTTCAATTCATCGGCCGATCCGATGCCGGGCACCTGGATCAGGATACGGCGGTCACCATGCCGCTGGATCGTCGGCTCGCGCGTACCGGCCTCGTCTACACGGCGGCGGACGATTTCCACCGATTGCTCCATGGTCCGGTTGTCTGTCGCCACCATTTCGGCCTCCGACAGGGTGATAACCAGATCGGCGCCCTCGGAACTTACGACAAAGTCGGTCGACCCGGCCCCGGAAAGCGTGATCACAGGCGAAGCCAGTTCCCGCACCGCCTCGATGGCAGCAGTCATTCCCTCGGGATTGGAAATACGCACCCGCAATTCCGCACCGACGGCATCCTGGCGGCGGATCGTTCCGACCGTGTCACGCAATTCGCGCAACTTGTCGCGCACCTCGGGCCAGTATCCGTCCATGCGCTCGACATAGACCTCTTCGACGTGGACCTCGGCCAGCAGATGCGCGCCGCCGCGCAGGTCCAGCCCCAGATGAACCAGCGTCGAGGGCAGAAATACCGGCCATTGGCCGGCAGCGGCAAGCAATTCCGGCGTTTCGACGCCTGTCTTTGCGATGGCCGCCTTTGCGTCGTTAGACTGTTCGACCCGAGAGTAGAACAGGTTCGGTGTTGCAAAGGCGATCCCGAACGCACAGACGCCCCAGATCAGGATTTTTTTAGTCAGTGAAAACTGGAGCATGGGCCGACCCTATTGTGCGGTTACTTGGCTGGTTCGGTCTTGTTCAGAACAGTCTGGATGGTGCTCTGGATCACCTTGATCTTGACGCCCGTGGCGATCTCGATCTCGACTTCGTTGTCGCTGCCGACCTTGGTCACCTTGCCGATCACGCCGCCTCCGGTAACGACTTGATCGCCCTTGCGAAGCGCCGCCACCATGGCCTGATGCTGTTTGACCTTCTTTTGCTGGGGACGGATCAGCAAGAAGTACATGATCGCGAAAATCAGGATCAGCGGAACAAAGCTGGCCAGTCCACCGGAACCACCGACTGATTGGGCATAAGCAGGAGTTGCAAAGAGCATGTTTATTTCCTCATAGTTTCCGGCCATTCGGCCACGGTATCAATTCGCGCGGACACTATATCTAGGTGCCGGTAATGGCAAGCAAAGAGGCAGACTCGATATTATTGTCGCGGGAGGCGGAATTCGGCGCACATCAAAGCAGCGTCGCCAGCCCCCAGCCCAGCGCCGCCGACAGCGCCAGAACGCGCAGAATTCCCCAGTGCAACCGCAGCATCAGAACGCCGCATAGCGCCGTCAGCACCGCCACGCGCCAGTCCAGAGTCGCGAGGTCCGGTTGCCACAGCGTCAAAGGTCCCGTCTGACGTTGCGTCACGGTGCCAAACATGACGTGCAGACCGAACCACAGCGACAGGTTCAGGATGACGCCGACCACCGCCGCCGTAATGGCCGACAGCGCGCCGGACAGCCGCGGCTGCGCCGAAATCCACTCGATGTAGGGCGCACCTGCGAATATCCACAGGAAACAGGGCACAAAGGTCGCCCAGAGCGTCACCACGGCCCCCGCCAGCCCCAACCAGACGCCGCCCTCGCGGAAGGCCGCGATAAAGCCGACGAACTCGGTCACAAGGATCAGCGGACCCGGCGTGGTTTCCGCCAGTCCCAGCCCGTCCATCATTTCGCCCGGCGTCAGCCAGCCGAAGTCGCCGACCACCGCCTGCGCCATATAGGCCAGCACCGCATAGGCGCCGCCGAATGTCACCACCGCCAGTTTCGAGAAGAACATCCCGATCGCGCCCAGAACCGATGAACCGAACAACAGGTCCACCGCCGCCAGCGGCACCACCCAGACCGCCAACCAGAGCGCGACCGTCAGCGCGGTCGACCGGAACCGGACGACCTCTGCCGCATGCGAAACGTGGCCCGCGCCGCGCGCTCCGGTAAAAAACCCGTAGGTCGCCGCCAGAAACACGATCAGGGGATAGGGCAGCGACAGGAAGAATATCCCGACAAAGGCCGCACCCGCGATCGCCCAGTGCGCGCGGCCCTTCAGGGCCTTTCGCGACACGCGCAGCAACGCCTCGATCACCACCACCAGCACCGCCGCCTTGACGCCGAGGAACAGCGCGCCGATCACCGGCAGCGTGCCATAAGCCGCATAGAGCCAAGCCAGCGCCAGCATCACCGCGGCACCCGGCAGCACGAACAGCAGCCCCGCCATCAGCCCGCCGCGCACGCCATGCAGCCGCCAGCCGGAATAGGTCGCCAGCTGCATCGCCTCCGGCCCCGGCAGCAACATGCAGAAACTCAGGGCGTTCAGGAACTGTTTCTCGGACAGCCAGCGGGTCTCGTCCACCAGCAGCCGGTGCATGACCGAGATCTGCGCCGCCGGCCCGCCGAAGGACAGGAGGCCGATTTTCAGGAAAACAGCAAAGGAGTCGCGCAAAGACTGCCCCGCCTGCCCTGCTTCAGGGTCTTTGCTGTCCATCGTCATAACCCTTCGCCAAGGCCGTCCGCCTGTTGTGGCTTGCATGACAAATTCGGGCGGGGGGAGTCAATTGGTTTGCGGGGGATAGGGGTACAGACATCGATATGGCGAAGGTCGGCTTGGAGTCCATTTTACCAATTGCTGAAAAGTGCCTGAAAGGAAACAGGGCGCGAAGCGGACCTTGGCTGCACCGACCACGAATGTCCGCTATGCGGACGGAGTTGACCTTCCAGAAATCAAATCAGACAACCGGGACTGCTTTTGTGGCGTGAGCTCACTGGGGTCACCAATCTCGATCTATCGCTAAAAGTCTGTATGCTGGGTTGAAGTACGGAAGATTGAAGGGCCGAAACCAATGCATTTTCAACGTACAATTCGTTGGCTCAACGCGCTTGCATTCGTGGCGCTGCTGAATGCTGGTGTTTCCTTTGCCCAGCCCCCAAATTTGGAAAAGGCATCGAACCTGTACCATGAGAATTACATTCGCGCGGCCACCGCACAAAATGCAGGCGATTATGCTAGCGCCGAAACGTGGCATCGCAAGAACATGATACTCGTGGACGAAACACTTGGGGTGCCGCCAGAGGCCCGAGTGCAAGCTCGATACAATTTGGCGAGTGCTATGATAATGCAAGACAAGTTGACCGAGGCCCAGTTGATTTTGGACGAGGCGCAAAATGTTGCAGACGCTAACCCCCACATTGATCCTGTCATTAGGGCGTTTTTGTTTACCAACCAAGGAAGCCTCAAATTCATGATACATGAGTTCAAAGAGGCTGAAGAGTTGCTAGGCAAAGGGCTCGCAATACTGGAATCTACGGATCAGCGTTCCAGTGCTGCTGTTGCAGCAGCATTTATTGACCTCGCTCGCGTGCAAGCTTCATTGGGCAGCTTAATTGCGGCCGAAGGCAATTATCTTCATGGGCTCAAAATGTTGTCAGAAAACGGTTTCTCTAGATCGAACTCACTCTTTGTGGCGGAGGTCAATGAAGAATATGAAACACTTAAACAAAGACTCGAGTCAGAATAGGACTGCTTTGGGCTCAGAGCGGCCATTCGCTGCGACGGTAACAAACGTCCGGTATGGGCCGAAAGCGCCAATTGATCAATTTGATGGAAGGCCCCAGAATACTCACTCAACGGACATTCCCGACCAACAAAGATGAAATTCTCATGCTGCTCTTGCTACCTACCGGACGGTGATGCAAGGCACAGGCGAAAGCTGTATTAGTTTGTGAGATACGCTCCCAAC
>JAHEFH010000036.1:0-8512 GCA_024640245.1 Paracoccaceae bacterium
CGAACTCCGGACTGAACGAGATCGTCCAGAGCCACAGCGACCTGATCATCAAGGGGTCGGTCAAGACAATCCTGCCGGTCATCGAGGCTATTCAGGCGACCGAGGCCCCCGAGGCGGCGGTGTTTCTGGATACATGGCAGAACAAGAACCTGTGGTTCCGGCGGTCCGACGACCTGCTGGTCTATGTTACCGCCAAAGACAAGAATACCTATGCGTTGCTGGACCTCGAGTCCGGCCACACCATCGGCGAGGCCGACAAGTCCGAGATAAAGCAAATCAAGCCCAACAGCGGCGTGCGCGCCCTGATCGACGCCGCCATGGTGCAGTTCCGCCTGAGCAGCAAGGACATGGCCGAGCGTTTGTCGAGTCTCGACAGTCTGGCGCGCGACCCGAAGCCGGAACACCTGATACCCTTGCGCAAGGCGATCGAGCGTGAAACCGGCGATGCAATCCGCGCCAAAATGATCCGGCTGGAGCGTCTGCTGACCATGCAATACGGCCTGACGACCGAGGCGCGTGTCGAGGCGATCCGCAGTTTCTCGGGCGATCTGGGAATTGACGTACGCGGCAGGCTGAACCCGCTGCTGAACACCACCGTGCATGTCAGCGCGACCAAACCCGACAGCGACCATCTGGCTCGCTTGATCCGGCCCGGCGTATCGCGGGTGACGGATGACGGTTCAGCGCGGTCGAACCATTTCGTCGACTGGTTCCGCGATGTGCCACCCGAAATGTCGGTGGATGCGGCCTATGCCTTGCTGGCGGCAGAGGGCCTCGCCCCCGTACCGGTCAGCAATGATGAAATCAAGGCGGCGCTGATTGCAAATATCAGCGACGGAAAGGTGGGAGGCATCGAGGTTTCGGCGTTGAACCTGCCCGAAAACCGTGCTGCAGCCTATGCCGCGCTTGCGCAGGCCGGTGTGGTGCCGCCAACCGTTTCCGAAGAGCAAAAACTGGCGCTGCTGGACAAGGCCTATTTCTACGCGCTTTACACCGAACCGGCGATGGAAGTTGTCGCGGCGACCCGCGCCACGCTTGCCGACATCAATTTCAAGGTCGGCCTGTCGCGGGCGGCCGACCTGTTTCTGGACGGGCTGTCGCTGGCCTCGATCTATTTCCTTGCCGCGATTGGCCTGGCCATCACCTTCGGCGTGATGCGGGTGATCAACATGGCGCATGGCGAGTTCATCATGATGGGCGCCTATACAGGCTATGTCGTGCAGCAGTTCATCACGAATTACACGCTCTCGATCATCGTGGCGGTGCCGATGGCCTTTGCCGTGACCTTCGCCGCCGGCGTGGCGATGGAGCGGCTGGTGATCCGGCATCTTTACAACCGGCCGCTGGAGACCCTGCTGGCGACCTTCGGCATTTCCATCGCGCTGCAACAGCTCGCCAAGAACATTTTCGGGACACAGGCACGACCGCTGACCTCGCCCGACTGGCTGGGCGGGGCGCTGGTGATCAACGACGTGATCTCGATAAGCTGGATCCGGATCGCGATTTTCGGGCTGTCGGTGCTGTTCTTCCTGATGCTGATGTTCACGCTGAACAAGACCCGTCTGGGGCTGGAAACCCGCGCCGTGACGCAGAACCCTGCGATGGCGGCCTCTATGGGGATCAACACCGACCGGATCAACATGCTGACCTTCGGGCTGGGGTCCGGCATCGCGGGCATCGCGGGCGTGGCCATCGGGCTGTTCGCCAAGGTGACCTCGGAACTGGGGTCGGACTATATCGTGCAGAGCTTCATGACCGTGGTCGTCGGCGGTGTCGGCAACCTGTGGGGCACGCTGGCCGGCGCGGTGATGATCGGGTTCTTCCAGAAATCCATCGAGTTCCTGAACCCGTCCAACACACTGGCGGCACAGACCTACATGATCATTTTCATCATCATTTTCATCCAGTTCCGGCCGCGCGGCATTATTGCCCTGCGCGGACGTGCGGCGGAGGCGTGACATGAACGGACCTCTGGTAAAATTCCTGCTTCGCAATCCGTCCGTCATGGTTTTCATGGGTATTCTGGCGCTGTTCGTTGTAGTCGTCACCATTGCCAGCGAGGCGTCCGGCTATGGCCTGATCTCTACGAGTTTCGTGAAAACGCTGGGCAAGACCCTGTGCTTTTGCCTGGTCGCAATCGCGATGGATCTTGTTTGGGGATATTGCGGGATTCTCTCTCTGGGGCATTTCGCGTTCTTTGGGCTCGGCGGCTACATGATCGGTATGTGGCTTATGTATGCCCGTACCGAGATCATCGTCGAGCGCGCGGCCGCAGGGGCGGAACTTCCGCCCACAGCGCAGGAAATTTCGGATGCCATCGGCAACCAGATATTCGGCGTCGTCGGAGGGTCGGACTTTCCGGCGATCTGGGCCTTTGCCGACTTGTTCTGGGCGCAGGCGGCGCTGATCGTGCTGGTGCCGGGGCTGCTGGCGCTGGTGTTCGGCTGGCTGGCGTTCCGAAGCCGCGTGACGGGCGTTTACCTGTCGATCCTGACGCAGGCGATGACACTGGCACTCGCGCTCTACCTGTTCCAGAACGACAGCGGGTTGCGCGGCAACAACGGGTTGTCCGGTTTGCAGAACCTGCCGGGCCTGGAGAAGGTTTCGCAGGACAGCATTTCTTTGTGGTTCTTCTGGGCCTCCGCCGGTGCGCTGGCGCTGGGCTACCTGATCGTCAAGCTGATCGTCGAGAGCAAGCTCGGCAACGTGATCCGCGGCATCCGCGACGACGAGAGCCGGGTGCGGTTCCTTGGGTACAACGTCGAGGCTTACAAGCTGTTCGTCTTCGTGCTGACCGCGATCATCGCCGCCATTGCGGGGGCGTTGTACTATCCGCAGGCGGGGATCATCAATCCGGCGGAACTGGCGCCCATCGCGTCGATCTATCTGGCGGTCTGGGTCGCCATCGGCGGGCGCGGACGGATTTACGGCGCGGTCATCGGCGCGGCTTTCGTCTCGCTCTTGTCGAGCTGGTTCACTGGCGGGCAGGCCCCGAACATCCCGCTGGGCTTTTACACCGTGAAATGGGTCGATTGGTGGCTGATCCTGCTGGGGCTGAGTTTCGTCTTCGTGACGCTCTATGCGCCGCAGGGCATGGGCGCGCTGATCGACAAGCTGAGCAGGAAGGGGCGTGCGTCATGAGCGGCATGCTGCTGGAAGTGAACGGTATCTCGGTCTCCTTCGACGGGTTCAAGGCGATCAACAACCTGAGCTTCAACATCGGGCCTGCGGAACTGCGCGCTATTATCGGCCCGAACGGCGCAGGCAAGACCACCTTCATGGATATCGTCACTGGAAAGACGCGCCCCGATGCGGGCGACGTCATCTGGGGCGACAAGAACATCTCGCTGCTGAAGAAATCCGAGAGCGACATCGCGCGGCTGGGGATCGGGCGCAAGTTCCAGAAGCCTACGGTTTTCGAGGACCAGAGCGTGCGCGATAATCTGACCATGGCGCTGAAGAACAAACGCGGGCCGTTCGACGTGCTGTTTTACAAGTCGAACGGGCCTGACAATGAGAAAGTTGAGTCCATTGCCGGCGAGATCGGTCTGGCCGATCATCTGGAACAACGCGCCGGCGACCTGAGCCACGGTCAGAAACAATGGCTCGAGATCGGCATGCTGCTGGCCCAGGACCCGCAACTGCTGCTGGTCGACGAACCGGCGGCGGGCATGACGGGACCGGAGCGCGACCAGACGGTGCGGCTGTTGCGGGAAATGGCCAAGACCCGCGCCGTGGTCGTGGTCGAGCACGATATGGAATTCATCCGCAATCTGGGCTGCAAGGTCACCGTGCTGCACGAAGGCTCGGTTCTGGCCGAGGGCAGCATCGATCATGTCACCGAAAACAAGAACGTCATCGACGTCTATCTGGGGCGCTAGGCTATGCTGGACCTGAAAGATATCACACTGCACTACGGTGCCTCGCAAATCCTGCACGGCGTCGATATGACGGCCGGGGTCGGTGAAATCTGCTGCCTGATGGGGTCCAACGGCGTCGGCAAGACCTCTCTGCTCAAGGTCATGGCGGGGGCGCATCCGTCCTCGGGCGGCAGCTATCACCTGAACGGGGCTGCGGTCGCGGGACGGAAGGCGCATCAACTGGCCGCGGCGGGCGTGGGATACGTGCCGCAAGGCCGGGATATCTTTCCGCTGATGACAGTTAGGGAAAATCTTGAGACCGGATTTGCCTGTCTGCCGCGGTCCGGGCGCCATATTCCCGACCACATCTATGACCTGTTTCCGGTACTCAAGAAAATGAGCGGTCGTCGCGGCGGCGACCTCTCGGGCGGTCAGCAGCAGCAATTGGCGATTGCGCGCGCGCTGATCACCAAGCCGAAGCTGCTTTTGCTGGACGAACCGACCGAGGGTATCCAGCCCAATATCATCCAGCAAATCGGCGAGGTCATCCGCTATCTGAAGTCGCAGGGCGACATGGCGATCGTGCTGGTCGAGCAGTATTTCGATTTCGCTTTCGATCTGGCGGACCGGTTCTATGCCATGAAGCGTGGCGAGGTGATCCTGAGCGGACCGAAACAGGACGTGAGCAAAGAGAAACTCAGGGAGGCGGTCAGCATCTGACCGGGCTTTAGAAACGGGCGCGAATCCATCCGGATGAGGTGCCAGGGTAACGCCGCGAGGCGGGAACGGAACACAGAGTGTTGGATCAGGTTACAACCGGCGGAAAGCTGCAACGGGCCAGGGGCGCGATCGACCTTTGTCTTGATGGCGGCGGCTTGCAGCGGATGTACCAGTCCGGCTCTGCCAAGGTCATCCTGCCGAAGGTCCAGAGCCGCGTACCCGAGGCCGTGCTGATCAACACGGCTGGCGGAATGACGGCGGGTGACCGTTTTTCCTATGGCCTGACGGTTGGTAACGGTGCGCGGATGACCGCGACAACGCAGGCCGCAGAGCGGGTGTATCGGGGCGCTGAAGGTGCAGCCGAACTGGACGTGGAACTGACCGTCGGTGACGGAGCGCGGCTGCATTGGCTGCCGCAGGAGACGATCCTGTTCGACAACAGCCGGATGCGGCGCCGGTTGACGGCGCGTATCGGCGCGGACAGCGAGTTGTTGATCGTGGAGCCGGTGATCTTTGGCCGCACCGCGATGGGCGAACGCCTTACGGCGGGTCACTTTACTGACACATGGCGGGTCTATCAGGGCGACAGACTGGTTCACGCAGAGGCGACCCGACTGGATGGAGACCTGACAGACATGATGCAGCGCAAGGCTACCGCCGGAGGTGCCGTGGCGATGGCCACAATCCTGTATGTCGCGCAGGACGCAGAAGCGCGTCTGGAGCAGGCACGCGGTTTGCTGGAAGCGCGCGAGGGCGTGGCTGCGGCAGCGTCTGCCTGGGGCGGCAAGCTGGTGTTGCGCTTTCTGGCGGATGACGCGGCGGCGATGCGCCGTGACCTGATGCGGTTTTTGACACGGTTCCGGATGACGGATCTTCCCCGTGTCTGGCAAATGTAATGTCTGGCAAATGTAAGGAGATGACATGAACCTGACACCGAGAGAGAAAGACAAGCTGCTGGTCAGCCTCGCCGCCATGGTGGCGCGTGGACGGTTGGAACGCGGCGTCAAGCTGAACCACCCCGAGGCGATTGCCCTGATCACGGACTATGTGGTTGAAGGCGCACGCGACGGGCGTTCGGTCGCCGATCTTATGGAAGCAGGCGCCCATGTCGTGAAGAAATCCGATTGCATGGAAGGTATCGCTTCCATGATCCACGACGTGCAGGTCGAGGCAACCTTTCCCGACGGGACCAAGCTGGTCACCGTCCACCATCCGATCCGATAGGAGGACACCATGAAACATTTCGTCCTGGCAAGCCTTGCAAGCCTCGCGGCAGCGCCCGCGCTGGCCGACCCCGGCCTGCATCACCATCCGCACGGGATCGCGGCGGGGTGGATCGTCGCGGCGGCGGTTCTGGCCGTCACGCCGGTTGCGGTATTGGTTGTGAAACGGGTGAAGAAATGATCCCGGGCGAAATCATCACGGCGCCGGGTGACATCACGCTGAACGCCGACCGCGAGGCGATCACGCTGACGGTATCGAACACCGGCGACCGGCCGGTGCAGGTCGGCAGCCACTATCACTTTGCGGAGACAAATGCGGCGCTGGATTTCGATCGGGACGCGGCAATGGGCCGGCGTCTGGATATAGCCGCGGGGACAGCGGTGCGTTTCGAACCCGGTCAGACGCGGGAGGTCAACCTGGTGCCGGTGAGCGGTAACAGGCGAATTTTCGGCTTCAACCAGTTTGTCATGGGAGACCTTTAGCCATGAACAAGGCAACAACCCCGATCAATATCTGGAAAACCGTCCGCACCGCCTATGTCGAACTGTTCCACGCAAGAAAGAATTTTTCGGCCGGCAGCGCCCGGCAGCACCCCGAGGCGCCGGTTGAAAAGCCGGCATCGGCCGGAAAACCCGTGTCCGAAAACTGAAAGCTCCGGCAAGCCGCCATGCGCGGCTTGTCCCCATGATCTGAACCGACCCGAAAGGCTGTGCTTCCATGCCCCAGAAAATTTCCCGATCCGTCTATGCCGACATGTACGGGCCGACCACAGGCGACAGGGTGCGTCTGGCTGATACCGACCTGATCATCGAGGTCGAGCGCGACCTGACCACTTATGGCGAAGAGGTCAAGTTCGGTGGCGGCAAGGTGATCCGCGACGGCATGGGGCAGTCGCAGTCCACCCGTGCAGACGGGGCCGTGGACACCGTGATCACGAACGCGCTGATCGTGGATGCGTCCGGTATCTACAAGGCGGACGTGGGTCTGCGCGACGGCAGGATTTTCAAGATCGGCAAGGCAGGCAATCCCGATACCCAGTCAGGCGTCGATATTATTGTCGGACCGGGCACCGAGGCGATCGCTGCCGAGGGCCGTATCCTGACGGCAGGCGGCTTCGACAGCCATATCCATTTTATCTGTCCGCAGCAGATCGACGATGCGCTGCATTCCGGCGTCACCACGATGCTGGGCGGCGGCACCGGCCCCGCGCACGGCACACTGGCCACGACCTGTACGCCGGGCCCTTGGCATCTGGGCCGCATGCTGCAATCGCTGGACGCCTTCCCGATGAACTTCGGCCTTGCCGGCAAGGGCAATGCCAGCCAACCCGCGGCGCTGGTCGAGATGGTCAACGCGGGCGCCTGTTCGCTGAAGCTGCACGAGGACTGGGGCACAACCCCCGGCGCCATCGACTGCTGCCTGTCGGTGGCCGATGATATGGACGTGCAGGTGATGATACACACCGATACATTGAACGAAAGTGGCTTTGTCGAGAATACCATCGCAGCGCTGAAGGGCCGGACCATCCACGCCTTCCACACCGAGGGCGCGGGCGGCGGCCATGCCCCCGACATCATCAAGGTCTGCGGCGAGCAGCATGTGATCCCGTCGTCCACCAACCCGACGCGGCCCTATACTGTCAACACGCTGGAAGAGCACCTCGACATGCTGATGGTCTGCCACCATCTGGACAAGTCGATCCCCGAGGACGTGGCCTTCGCCGAGAGCCGCATCCGGCGGGAAACCATTGCCGCCGAGGATATCCTGCACGACATGGGCGCGTTTTCGATTATCGCCTCCGACAGCCAGGCCATGGGCCGCGTCGGAGAGGTGCTGATCCGCACGTGGCAGACCGCCGACAAGATGAAGAAACAGCGCGGCCGTCTGCCGGAAGAGACTGGCGACAACGACAACGAGCGGGTCAAACGCTATATCGCGAAATACACCATCAATCCTGCGATCGCGCACGGCATGTCGAAACATATCGGCAGCATCGCGCAAGGCAAGCGCGCCGATCTGGTTCTGTGGAACCCCGCGTTCTTCGGCGTTAAGCCGGAAATGGTGCTGGTCGGCGGCACGATTGCCTGTGCGCAGATGGGGGACCCGAATGCCTCTATCCCGACGCCGCAGCCCGTGTACTCCCGCCCGATGTTCGGAGCCTATGGGCGATCCGTGGAAAGATCATCCGTCTTGTTTGTCAGTGCTGCGGCGCAGGCGGGCGGCATCGGCGATGTGCTAGGGCTGGCGAAATCCACCGAGGCGGTGGAAAATACCCGCAAGATCGGCAAGAGGGACATGGTGCGCAACGATTTCTGCCCCGAGATCGAGGTGAGCCCCGAAACCTACGAGGTCCGGGCGAACGGCGAGTTGCTGACATGCGAGCCGGCGACCGAACTGGCGATGGCGCAACGCTATTTCATGTATTGAGGAAAGCAGGTGACTGTCGCCCTAATCCCGGAGCGCATCGTGACGCGCGATACTGTCGGCAGGCCAGTGCTCGGACCGGCGGTAATATTGCGGCATCACGGGAACCGTCGCGCCTATCAGGTCGACCCATGCCTGCTTGCTGTCGGTGAAGATATGGATGCCGGGCGGCGCCAGATCGGGTTTGTCCAGCGCCGGGACGCGGACGAAGGCAATGCGGTCGCCGACCGCCGTGGCATAGTGGCTCCAGAGGACGCATCCGCATTCAGGGCAGGCCATCAGAT
>JAHEFH010000036.1:8612-21857 GCA_024640245.1 Paracoccaceae bacterium
CCAAGGGAGGAAACAAGCTGTAGTAATACAAGAGGTTTCCAATGGCTCACGCTATACAAACAAGCACAAACGCTTTTGGCGCCGCATTCAGTGCCGGCTCGAAAGCAGTGGTAAAAGTTCTGAAGTCGATCGCGTCGTTTGGCGAGATTGTTATGGTCGCGAATTCGCGCGCTGCTCAGATAGAACATATGAACAATCTGACCGACGTCGAGTTGGCCACGAAATACGGTATCAACCGCGACCAGATCGTCGCTTACGTATTCCGCGACAAATTGTTCTGATCGCCAGCGCGATCGGCAATATGATGACAGGCGGCTCTTGTCGCCTGTCTTGGTTTCCGGCAGGAGGGCGCGTGTGATGGCGAGCCTTCTTCTGTCCTACAAAGTCCATCCCGCCGGACATTGGCGCGGGGCTTCCGAAACGATCACCCTGACCTATGCCGACCGTTTCCTGCGCCGCAAGAAGCTGGTCACCGATGCCGGAACCGCGTTTCTGGCCGATCTGTCCGGAACCCAGTCGCTGGATGACGGAGATGCGTTCGAACTGTCCGACGGACGCCTTGTCGCGGTCGTGGCGGCCGACGAGGACCTGCTGCAACTATGCTCGGACAATCTGGTGCGGCTGGCATGGCATATCGGCAACCGGCACACGCCCTGTCAGGTTGAACCCGGCCGCCTGCTGATCCAGCCGGATCATGTCCTGTATGAAATGGTGCTGCAACTGGGCGGACAGGTCCGGCAAGTCCGCGAACCGTTCACCCCCGAAGGCGGCGCCTATGGCCACGGAAGGACGCATGGCCATGCCCACTGATGCCGCCCACCTTCACAAGCTGAACGCGTGGTTCTCGCCTTCCTATCCGGTGGGCGCGTTTTCCTATTCGCACGGCCTGGAGACCGCGGTATCCGCCGGCGATGTGGGTTCGGCGGATCAGTTGCATGACTGGCTGTCAGACTGCCTGTGGTTTGGCGCCGGACGGAACGATGCGATTTTTCTGGCGCATGCCTACCGTGCCGAAGATCGCTCATCCCTTTCTGATCTGGCCGATTTTGCGGTGGCGCTCGCGCCCTCTGCCGAGCGTTGTCTGGAAACGACGGCGCAGGGCGCCGCTTTCGCCAAGGTCACGGCGAATATCTGGGGTGGCGATCTGGGCGGTCTGCCCTATCCGGTGGCGGTCGGGGCAGCCGCGCGGGCGGAGGCGATCCCTCTGGACCTGACCCTCTCGCTCTACTTGCACGCATTTGCAGCCAACATAATCGCCGCCGGCGTGCGGTTCATCCCGCTGGGCCAGACCGACGGGCAACTGGTGCTGGCGCGGCTCTTTCCGGCTTTCGACGCCATTGCGGCAGAAGCGGCAAGCGCAACGCTCGACGATCTGGGCAGCGCCGTGTTTCGTGCCGATCTGGCCTCGATGCAGCATGAAACCCTCAGGACAAGGATTTTCCGGTCATGAACTCTCCGCATGGACCCCTCCGTGTCGGCATCGGCGGGCCTGTCGGTGCGGGTAAGACCTCGCTGACCGAAGCGCTTTGCCGCGCGTTGTCGGACAGGCTGTCGATGGCTGTGATCACCAACGATATCTACACCCGCGAGGACGCCGAATATCTGATGCGGGTTCAGGCCCTGCCGCTGGACCGTATCCGCGGCGTGGAAACCGGCGGCTGTCCGCATACCGCGATCCGCGAGGATGCCTCGATCAATCTGGCGGCGGTCGATGACCTGACGAATCAATTCCCCGATCTGGATCTGATCCTGATCGAAAGCGGCGGCGACAATCTGGCCGCGACCTTCAGTCCCGAACTCGCCGACCTGACGATCTATGTCATCGACGTGGCGATGGGCGGCGACATACCGCGCAAGGGCGGGCCGGGGATCACGCGGTCCGACCTGCTGGTGGTCAACAAAACCGATCTGGCGCCCTATGTCGATGTCGATCTGGACCGGATGCGCAACGATACGAAAGCCGCGCGCGGAGACCGTCCCTTCGTATTCGGAGGGATGCGCAAAGGGCTGGGGATCGACGAGGTCGTCGGTTTTCTGGTCGAGGAGGGCGGGTTGAGTCCGCGCTGATTTTTTCCGCGCTCCTGTTGATCCCCGAAGCGTCCGCGTGGCAGTGTGGCACCAAACCGGTACCGCAAAAACAGGGACACCTTCGGGCATGCATGAGACGGTCGAGCAGTCGATGCTCTTTAAACACCTGCAACTGGTCAGGACGAAGCCGCGGATTTACATCGGCGGCCATGACGTGGGCCTGCTGAGCGCCAACCTCTATGGCTGGAAGGCGCACAGGTACCATGTGCCGGACAATGATCCCTGGGCAGGCCATTTCTACGAGAATTTTCACAAGTTCGTCGCCAGCAAATACGGCGAGCGGCGCAAGGTGGACTGGCATAACGTGATCCGCGCGCAGGAAGTGGACGCGCGCAAGCAGTTGGTGCTGTTCTACGATTTGCTGGCGGAGTTCTGCGAGGACTATGCGCCGTAGGCGACGATCCGGTCGAGGTTTTCCAGCGCCGCGATTTCGGCACCCTGTTCGGTCAGCGCCGTTTCATCGGTCTCTGTCTGGAATGTCAGATGCGGGCGTTGTTTGAAGCGGAAATTCTCGCGCAATGTGCTGCGCAATTCATCCTCCATCACCGAGACAAGCGCAGAACCGGGTCCGATGAACACGACCGGAAACGGGTCAAACAGCGCGAAAAGGGTCGCAAGGCCGATGCCGAGCGCGCGACTGGCCTCTTGCAGGGCCGCGCGTTCGGGGCCGTCGCCCGCGGCGGCGCGCTCGATCACGCTGCGGATCATTTCGGGCGAGACCGGAGAGCGCGGCAGCAGGCTCCGGTCCATTCCGGTTGCCGCACGCCAGATCGCGTAATCCGAGGCGTATGCCTCGATGCAGCCCTTCTTGCCGCAGCGGCATTGCGCGCCGCCGGGCCGGTAGGGGAGGTGGCCGAATTCGGTGGCAGAGCTTTGCTGACCGCCAAACAGCGCGCCATTGACGTAGAGTCCCATGCCGATGCCATAGGACATCAGCACCGCGCCGAAGGTTGCGACCTTTCCGCCCTGCCGCCGGTCGAGCGCCCGGATGATCAGCGCACAGTCGTTTTCGACGAGCACCGGCGCACCGGTCTTTTCAACCAGCGCGGCGGCGAAAGCGCAGCCGTCCTCTGACAGGATCGGCGACCAGAGCACGCTGCTGCGGTCCTTGGCTGTCGTGCCCTGAACGCCGAAGGAAATGATGTCGGCGCTCTGTCCTCCGGTGATTTGACGGATCAGACCGGATATTTCGTCCGCGATCCGCTGCGCGGTCTTGCCGTCGGAGACGAACTCCTGCGTGACGGAGGCTGCCTGTGCTCCGGCATAGTCCGAGGCGCGCAGCGTCAACCGTCCATAGGTAAGCGAACCGCTGACGACGGTCGCGTGCGCGGGGTTCAGCGCCAGTTGCACGCGTGGTCTTCCCTGACGCGTGTCGGGCGCGGAATCGGGGGCGCTGGTGCGTAAAATGCCGTCAGTCAGCAATTGTGTGGTAATATTCGTAATTGTTCCGGGGCTGAGCCGGGTGTTTTCGGCGAGTTGCGTGCGTGAGAGGGAAGGCGACTGTCGAAACGCGTTCAGGATGCGGAACCGGTTCTGCTTGCGAACGTCGTCGGATAGGATCGCTTTTTCAGGTGCTTGCATGGGGTCCCGTTGGTTGGTTCACGGAATGCGCAGGGTCGCTGCTGATTTAATTTAAGGCTTATATTAAATTTCGATTGACTTCAAACCCTGATTTGATATTTTTTTAATGGTTAAATTAATTGCCAATAGTGGGAGGGCGCCAAATGTATCTCGGGCTTGATCTGGGCACGTCGGGGTTGCGTGCGCTGTTGATGGATGCCGACCAGCAGTTCGTCGGAGCGGGCGAGGCGGCCTGCAACGTTTCGCACCCCCACAAAGGCTGGAGCGAACAGGACCCGGCAGGCTGGATCGAAGCCTGCTCTCTCGCCGTGGGGGCGCTCAAGGCGTCGCATCCCGAGGAATTGGCGGCGGTACGGTCGATCGGCCTGTCGGGCCACATGCATGGTGCGACGCTGATAGACCGGAATGACAAGGTGCTGCGCCCCGCGATGCTGTGGAACGATACCCGCGCCGATCTGCAAGCGGCCAGATTCGACCGGCAGACCGAGTTTCGCGCCCTGACCGGCAATATCGTTTTTCCCGGATTCACCGCGCCCAAGGTCGAGTGGGTGCGCGAGAATGAACCCGAAATATTCAGCAGGATCGCAAAAATTCTGTTGCCCAAGGATTACCTGCGTCTGTGGTTGACCGGCGACCACGTGTCGGACATGTCGGACAGCGCGGGAACCTCATGGCTCGATACCGGCAGGCGGGACTGGTCGGGCAAGTTGCTCGATGCGTGCCACCTGACCGGGGACCAGATGCCGCGCCTTATCGAAGGCTCCGAGGTCGGCGGCGGCCTGCGGGCAGCACTTTGTTCAGACTGGGGGATCGAAGGGCGGGTGTCCGTCGTCGGTGGCGGCGGCGACAATGCGGCCGCGGCCTGCGGTGTCGGCTGTGTGTCGGGCGGGCAGGGGTTCGTTTCCCTGGGAACCTCCGGCGTTCTGCTGGCGGCGCGAGACAGCTATGCGCCCGATCCGGAAACCGCCGTACACACATTCTGTCACGCCATTCCAGACACCTGGTACCAGATGGGCGTGATCCTGTCGGCGACCGACAGCCTGAACTGGCTGGCGGGGATCACCGGTCAAAGCGCGGCGATACTGGCCCGCGAACTGGGGCCGCTTTCGGGTCCGTCCGACCTGCGGTTTCTGCCCTATCTTTCCGGCGAGCGAACCCCGCACAACGACAGCAGCATCCGCGGCAGTTTCGTGGGACTGGACATCAGCCACGACCGCAAGACGCTGACGCAGGCGGTGATGGAGGGCGTGACCTTCGCGCTCCGCGATAATCTGGAGGCTCTGCGCGCCACGGGCGCCGACCTGTCACGACTGCTCGCCATCGGCGGCGGATCGCAATCGCGTTTCTGGGTCGAGACCATCGCTACCACGCTCGACCTGCCGATAGACCTGCCGGCAAGCGGCGAGTTCGGGGCCGCCTTCGGCGCGGCGCGGCTTGCCCTTATCGGTGATACGGGCGCCGATCCGGCCTCGGTCCTGACGCCGCCCGAAATTTCGCAAACCATAGAACCTGACCGCGCCTATTCCGCGTCCTATGAGGACGCCTACCGGAACTATCGCGCGCTCTATCCAGCCTTGAAAGGGACAGAAAAATGACCACCGGATTTTTTGGCGACATTTCGAAAATCAAATACGAGGGGCCGGAAAGCGCCAATCCGCTGGCCTTCAGACACTACCGGCCCGACGAGATGATCATGGGCAAGCGCATGGAGGATCACCTGCGCTTTGCGGCGGCTTACTGGCACAGTTTCTGTTGGCCGGGCGGCGATCCCTTCGGCGGCCAGACCTTCGACCGGCCGTGGTTTCCCGACCGGCTGGCCGACCCGATGGCGGCGGCGAAGCTGAAGGCGGATGTGGCTTTCGAGATGTTTTCGGCCCTAGGCGTGCCGTATTTCTGTTTCCACGACGCCGATGTACGTCCCGAGGGCGACAGCTTTGCCGAGAATACCGGAAACCTGAACGAGATCGTCGATTACTTCGGTCCGAAGATGGAAGAAACCGGCGTCAAGCTGCTGTGGGGCACCGCCAACCTGTTCTCGCACCGCCGCTACATGTCGGGCGCTGCCACCAATCCCGATCCCGAGGTGTTCGCCTTTGCGGCGGCGACCGTGAAAACCTGCATGGATGCGACGCTGAAGCTGGGCGGAGAAAACTATGTGCTCTGGGGCGGTCGCGAAGGCTACGAGACCCTGCTCAACACTGACCTGAAGCATGAAGACGACCAGATGGGCCGCTTCCTGAACCTTGTGGTCGAGTACAAGCACAAGATCGGTTTCAAGGGCACCGTCCTGATCGAGCCGAAGCCGCAGGAGCCGAGCAAGCACCAGTATGATTACGACGTTGCCACGGTCTATGGCTTCCTGAAACGGCACGGGCTGGAAAATGAGATCCGCGTCAATATCGAACAGGGCCACGCCATCCTTGCCGGCCACAGTTTCGAGCACGAGATCGCGACGGCCAATGCGCTGGGCATTTTCGGGTCGATCGACATGAACCGGAACGATTACCAGTCTGGCTGGGACACTGACCAGTTCCCGAACAATGTGCCGGAGGTCGCTCTGGCTTATTACCATATCCTGCAGGGCGGCGGCTTTTCGACCGGCGGCACCAATTTCGATGCCAAGCTGCGGCGGCAATCGCTGGATGCCGAGGACCTGTTGATCGCGCACATAGGCGGAATGGATGTCTGTGCGCAGGGATTGCGCGCGGCGGCAGCGATGATCGAGGACGGCACACTGCCGGATTTCGTGGGCGACCGCTATGCCGGATGGCAGCAGGAAGGCGCCCGCAAGATGCTGGCCGGCGAATGGGGTCTGGACGGGATCGCGGAATGGGTCGAGGCCAACGGCATCAACCCCGCGCCGAAGTCGGGCAAGCAGGAATATCTGGAAAACGTCGTCAACCGGTTCGCATCGCGCTAGGTAATTGTCACAAGGCGTTCGGGGCCGCCCTAACCGGCGGCCCGTTTCATTTTACGGTCAAGCGCCGCGATTTCGGTGACATGTTCCGCGTTATTGCGGGCAACCGAACCGTCACCCATGAAAATGCTGTTCTCGAACCCTGTGCGGACCTTGCCGCCCAGCCTGAAAGCCTCGGCCAGACAGGTGGTTTCGGTCTTGCCGAAGGCGCAGACGGCCCAGTCAAGATCCAGTCCCAGATCTTTCATGCGTTCCAGAAACGGCGCGATGCCATCGGGGTCGCTGTCGAGGCCGGTTGTGTAATGCCCGATAACGAACAATATCCAGGACCGGTCCAGCGACAGATCCGCTGCCGTGGCAAGATCGCGGAGCAGGTCAATATCGTCCGGCGTGTAACAGATATTCTGTAACTGGATGTCCGTGCCGTCGAGCCACTGGTAGAACGCGATATCCTCGGGGGAGGCAACCCGTGCAGGCATTATTTCTTTCACCCCGATCGATACGCCGGGGGGCATGACGTCACGCACGATGGCGCGCATTTCTTCGGGCGAATAGCGGCCATAGGCCTCGGTCGTGATTTGCAAATGCATGTCCGGCGCAACCGCTGACATGCGGGCCAGTGCGTCGCGGTAGAGCTTCGCGTCCAGCACGTGTTTGCCTTCCCTGTCGCGGACATGGAAGTGCATGGCGCCCGCACCTGCGGCGGCACAGGTTCTGGCGGTCTCTTCCAACTCTGCGTTGGTCACCGGAATCGCGGGATGGAATGCCTTGCCGTTCCGGGCGCCGTTGGGCGCAACCATGATCCTAGGAAGGTCAGAATGTGGTTTCATATCGTAAATCCGGGTTGGTAAGACTTTGTCTGCCCGCACTTTACGCAGCATTCGCATCTACGGGCAATAACCCTGCGACGTTTGACCGTTATTGGCATTCCTTGAATGGTAATCGCCGTTGGCAACACCTTTGCAACCGCATAAGCTGGCTTGAAACTGAAAGCGCGCCGACACGGGCCCGCACCCCTTGGCACTATAAAGCTTCAGGGAGCGCCCGTGGCGGTGAATGCGGTCGCGATCACCGGTTGAAACAAGTTCAAGACGTTAGGACAGAAAATGAGCGAAGCCCTTACAGAACAGCTTGATCCTGAAAACGACGAGATCGACGAAAAAATTCTGGAGGCACTGGAACAGAACAACGGCACGCAGATAGCCGAATTGCTGGAGGGGCTGACTTCCAGCGAGGCGCTGCGCGAGGTTCTGGCACTGAAGGCCCCGCAACGCGATACTCTGATGGCGCTGTTGCCTGCCGGCGCGGCGGCGGAACTGGTGGAAGAAGCGACGCCGGAGGTTGCCGTCGATCTGGTCGAGCGGCTCGAACCGTCCAAGGCCGCGCTGATCATCGACGAGCTGAACTCCGACATTCAGGCCGACGTCATCGGCGAGATGGATGACGAGGAGGCGGAAGCGATTCTGGCCGCGATGGACGTCGAGGATGCCGCCGATGTGCGGCGTCTGTCCGAATACGATCCGGATACGGCCGGTGGTCTGATGACCGCGGATGCCTTTACATTTACCCAGAACCAGACCGTTGGTGCGGTTCTGCGCAGTCTGGCCAGTGACGACGAGGATCTGGAGCGCTACAGCGGCCAGCATCCCTATATCGTTGACGAGGAAGAGCGTCCGGTTGGGGTCGTGTCCCTGCGCAACCTGCTGACCGCCAAGCGCAGTTCCCTTCTGCGCGAAATCATGGCCACGCCGGAAACCGTCGATGTGAATGCGGACCTCGACGAATTGCAGGACCTGTTCAACGATAATGCTTTTCTGGGATTTCCGGTGGTGGGCGTCGATGGGCGGCTGGTCGGCGTCGTGTCGCGGCTGGCGGTAGATGCCGCCATTCTGGAACGGGCCGAAACCGGCAACCTGAGGCTGCAAGGTATCGTCGGGGACGAGTTGCGCTCGATGCCGACGCGCATCCGCTCGTGGCGGCGGCTGACATGGCTGTCGGCCAATATCGTGCTGAACATTATCGCCGCCAGCGTCATATCGGCCTATGAGCAGACGCTGGCCGCAGTGATCGCCATCGCCGTGTTCCTTCCGATGGTTTCCGACATGTCGGGCTGTTCCGGCAACCAGGCGGTGGGCGTGACGATGCGCGAACTGTCACTCGGTCTGGTGCGTCCGATCGATGCCATGCGCGTCTGGCTGAAAGAGGTTTCGGTGGGCGCGATCAACGGGTTGGTGCTGGGCATCCTGATCGGGTTGGTCGCCTGGATATGGAAGGGCAACCCGTGGCTCGGTCTGGTGATCGGCCTGGCTCTGGCGATCAATACGATGATCGCGGTGTCTATCGGCGGCGTAGTGCCTTTGCTGTTGAAGCGTCTGGGACAGGATCCGGCGGTTGCCAGCGGTCCGCTGCTGACCACGATCACCGATATGGCCGGGTTCTTTCTGGTGCTCAGTCTGGCGACGGTGATGATGCCGCTGCTGGTCGGGTAACGCTCTGGTCCCCGGTCGGGACGCCGTCCGTGCTTTGTATGATCCGGACAGCGGTCTGGATAAAGCTGTCGGAATGGGTTCTGGCGGCCAGTGATAGCAATTCGCGCGCCAGCGCATTCGCCTGCGCCGCCTGGCCAGCCTGCAGGGCAATGGCGGCCTGATCGGCATAGATATTGACCAGCAATCCGGCATAGTGGTCTGTCTCTCTTGTGCAGCGTCTGCGGGCCTGAGCCAGCCATTCCAACGCCAGCGTCAAGTCGCCCTCTGCGGAATAGGTCAGGGCAATCACGCGGGCCGCGGCAGCTTCCCAGCAGGGATCGCCGATCTGGCAACTAAGCGCGAATGTTTCGAACAGCCTGTCCCGCAATTTATCCGGTCGGGCGCCTCTTCGAAGGTCGGCCTCTGCCTGAAGTGCCAGCGGCCATGGTCGAAAACCCAGCCAGTTCAGGTCGCCGACGATTTCCAGACAGTCCGACAGCCAGCGCTGCGCAGTGTCGAGATCGCCCGCAGCCAACTGCCCCCAGGCTCCGATACCCAGCGACCAACCCTCTCGCCGCCGGTTGCGGGTCTGCCGCGCCTTTTCCAGCGACGCCTCGAACCGGTCCAGACCGGCGTCGACCTTGCCCCAGTCAACCAGATTGAAACCGTTGACCGCGAGAATGCCGGCGAGCGCCTCGGCATCGTTTGCAACGGCATCCGCCTGTTCCAGATGCCACGCTGCCTCCGGCCTGCGACCGGCGAGAGCGTCCACATAACCCAGTTCGCGGTAGCCCGCGGCTACGAGATCAGGAGCTGAACAGTCGGTGGCGCCCTCAATAGATTGCCGGATGAGGATGGCGCCTTCGTCGTCATAGCCGCGCACGGAATGCACGAGGGCGATGCCGAGTTCCTGCAACGCCTTGCTGTGCAGCCAGCGGTCCTTCGCGGCCTCGGCTTCCGTCGCCGCGCGACGCAGGCAGTCGATTCCCGCTTCCGTCGCACCGGCGGCCAGAGCGGCCCTGCCCGAATCGAGTAGCGTCCGGGCGAGGGCATTCGCAGATACACCGGCGGGAGGTGAAGAAACGGTCTCGCGTACCGCGCCAAGCAGCGCAGGCGACGGGGAAACACCGAGTTCCGCCTCGAACAGACGCGTGGTGTCTTCGATATGGCGCATTGCGGCCTTGAGGCTGCCGGCCTGCGTCAGGCTTTTGACCAGCAGGATATGAGCGCCCTCGTTATAGCTGTCGCGCCGCACGGCTTGTTCCGAAAGGCGGATGGCGCGGTCATAATTGCCTCCGGCAAGCGCCTGCAGCGTTTCCTGCCGCAGTCTCGCGCTGATCGAGGCTGCGACCTGTTCGCGGGCGACCAGCAACCAGGTCGAAAATTCCGCGCTGCAGCGAGGCTCGATACCTTCCAGCAAGTCGCCGATATCGTCGGGCAATCCGTCCGCACCCTTTCGAAGCGCCAGCACATCGACCTCCGTGCCCTCTGGCAAGTCTATCCGCACCGGATCGCCGACCAGAGCTTCCGAAGACCCGATGGCGCGGCGCAAGGCCGCCAGACACCAGCGCAGCGAGCCCAGCGGATCAATTGCGTCGGGAAACAGTTCGTTGGCCAGAGACCGGCGCTCCAAGGGCTTGTCCGAAAGCAGGATGCGGGCCAGAAGCGCCCAAGCCTGATGCCCGCGTACGCCGGTCTGGTCGCTCGCTTCGTCAATGATTTCTGGCCGACCAAGCAGCCGGATGGTGGGCGCCATTATGCCACTCCGAAAATTATGCATTGCCTTCGGTTCAGCCTAGGCGCCGACCGTGTGCGCATCCGTGTGACGACAGTAGCACAGTTAAGCGGAACCGGCTCACGTTTCGTCTGACAGGCACCGATTAGGCTCGCCATTGCATAGAAACCGGACATGAGAGGAAAGCCGACATGCCAAAGTTCATCATCGAAAGAAACATCCCCGGAGCCAGCAAACTGACCCGACAGGAACTGCGGGATATCTCGGGCAAATCCAACAGCGTGGTTGCGGGGCTGGGCGTGCCGTACACGTGGATTACCAGCTATGTCGCGGGCGACATGATCTATTGCATCCACGAGGCCCAAAGCGCCGATGTCATCATCCGGCATGCGGAAACCGCCGGATTTCCGGCTGACAAGGTGACCGAGATCGCCTCGATCATCGGGCCGGATACAGCCGAGGGGCTTATGGCCAAGGCGGTGTGACGAGCGCCGGAAAATAACGGTGGGCCCGGCGAAACGCAATTGCCGGGCCGATCGACTCGCGTGGGATTCCGGATCCGTTTGGGATGCCAGGTTTTGAAATTAAGACATAAATATTAATAAAAACCATTGCTTAACATGAGATCAGGCGGAATTTTGGGATGAGATTCGGAAAAATCCTGTTTTTGGACTAAACTGGCGCGCTTCGGGGGAAGTAATTATCGGGAGTAATTATTATGCCAAAACCAAAAGCGCCCGGTGGCAACAAGAAACCGCCCAGCGTGCCCGTTTTCAACGAGATTTTCGGGACCGGCGGCAATGACGAAATAACACCCAACAGTACGCTGATCGGCCCCACAACGTCCGGCGACGATCTGGTCTGGGGCGGGTCCGGCGACGACACGATTGACGGCGGCGCGGGAAACGACGAACTCCATGGTGAAGACGGTGTCGACCTGCTGGTCGGCGCCGATGGCAATGATACGATCTTCGGCGATGCGGGTGTCGACCTAATTGACGGGGGTATCGGCTCGGACACGATCCATGGCGGAACCGAGGATGATATCCTGATTGGCGGGGGTGGCGACGATTTCATCTTCGGCGATGCCGGAAACGACACCATCTTCGAAGGCGCGGGCAGCGATACGATCGATGGCGGCGACGGTATTGATGAAGTGATCTACTACGGCTCTGTGGGCCTCTACGGCGAAACCGGAGTAGACTACACCTATCGCGAACTGACAGAGGTTCAAGGCAAGGGCAAGAACCGCCAGACCGTTGTTATCGGGGTCGAGGTGTTTGCGCAGGACGGCTCCGGCGATGTCGATACGATCACCAATGTGGAAAGCGTCCTGTTTCTTCCCCTTCCCGGCGAGGGCACCATCGTCACGCAGGGTGATCTGGTTAGCACGCGTGCCGACACAGGCGTGACTATTGACGTTCTGGCCAATGATACCGGAGACAGCCTGACCGTCAGCAATATTCTGGACATACAGATTGATCTGGACGGTGATGGTGTCAACGACATCGACCTGATCCCGGACGGTGCCGATGTCGGCTATTTCTCGGATCCCGACGGTGGCATCCTGAACGACGGATCGATCCTGACGCTGAACCCCGACGGGATGCTGACTTGGGATCCGGGCAGCAGCAGCTATCCGGAACCTGCCGGTGGCGCGTTGTGGCCGCAGATCGCCTTCTGGTACGAGGTCACCGACGCCACTGGCGCAACCGAATACGGTGATGTGACCATTCAACTGACCTATCCCGCCCCGACCGGAGACATCACATTCGAAACGATGGAGCTGTTTGACCCGGCGCTGGCCGAATTGCTGGGCTATTACATCTACAAGGACGGTCCCGACGGAGTTTTTCTGGTGTCGCAACTTACTACCGCGACGGGGTACTTCGAGGAACGCGATGTCACCGTGACCGACGGAGACTATGATTATGACGGCGACGGCGACGCGGAATTCCGGATCTGGACCGACGGCGACGGCACGACGCACGAGATGAACGTGGTCCATGGCTATAACGAGTTGTTCGGCCTCGAAACCGTGACCTTCACCGGTGTTGATGCGGGCGAAACCGTCACAATCGAGTATTGGAGCCTCGACGGATATACAAAACTTGGCGAAGACACGGTGGATTTCTCGACCATGACGCCTGACGGTGACGATTACGTCTTCTTTGCAAACGAGATGGATATCGGTCAGGTCAGTTTCATCGCCGGCGCAGGGGATTCCGTGTACGTCGACGACCTGATCCTCGTCTGACGGGGGCGAGCCTGTCTTGTCCGAAAACCGGGCACCGCGTTTTTCCGGAGCCATGACGCCAGCCGATAGTGGCAGGCGGTCAGACCCTGCACCGGGGCTTGAGCGCAGACGGCATCTGGCCGGATGAGGGTAAAGCAAAAACGAAGGCCCGCCCGATACAGGGCGGGCCTTATCCTGTTCTGAAGCTGTCCGGGGCGCG